>NZ_JBSFYR010000179.1:0-7058 GCF_053599875.1 Streptomyces sp. NPDC005151
TGGATCAACAAGCCGGCCCAGCAGACCGACGAGACAGAAATCGCAGCAAGCTAAAAACATCAACAAACCGACTCAAACAGGTTGACGGGTTCCGCGCCGTCCATGAGGACGCCGGGTGCGATGTCGGGGAGGTGGCCGTGGGGTTCGTCGGTGTCGAGGTCGGTGAGGATGCGGTGGTGGCGTTGCCAGTCGAGTGGCGATTGGCAGTTCCAGTCCGGGTCGATTTCCGTCAGCTGCGCGGCGCGCTGCGCCCCGCGCTCCGGGTCCTTGCCCAGGCCGCTCTTCGCTCCCCTCCGCCGGAGGTTGGCCATGTGCTGCCCGATGGGCACCAGATCCTTGGCCTCGTTCTCGCCCCAGACGGCGTCCTGTCGGGGTGCGAGGTGTCCGGTGGCCTGCCGGTAGGAGCGGAGGGCGGCGAGGTTGGTCTCCCAGGCTGCAGCCCGTGGGCGGCACCAGCGGCACTGAGTCTCGGGTGGTGGCGACCGTGACGGACAAGCCAACGAGAGGAGTGGCTGGCCCCGGAAGTGGGCTCCGCTGTACGACCTGGGGGCCGTACAGCTCATGCAGCACCGCAGGCCGGGTATCGCCTGCCCCCTTTCTTGGGGTCACGGCGGTGGTCTCGGCAGCCGAGGCCGCCAGGGCCTCGACCAGCTCCTCCCGCGCGATCACCCGCCGGTCGAGCTCGATCTCCGCAGCCTCCAACACCCCGGCCAGCCGCGCGACTTCCTCCCGCAGCCCTTCCACCCGCACCCGGGCCGCTGTCTCCCGCTCCTCCAGCATTCCCAGCACTGACGCCATCGCGCACCCCTCGATCACGGAGCCGAAACAAGACGCCGCATGCCTCCCTCATTCCGAGCTAGACCATGTCTGACCAGCAGAAATCAAGCGATCACGTTCGGTTGAGATACGGCTTCTCAGAACAGGCCCTAGCGGCCGGTGCGCTCTACCAGACATGTGGATGAGCGGAATGCGTGGATGAACTGCTGGGTTCTGGGCGAGCAATCCGCACCGATGGCGGGTGCTGAGGGACCTCGCCGGCCTGGGCGACCGACTGGGAGCGGTGGGTCTGCGCCGAGTGTGGCGGCATTCAGCCATGGCGGACATCCGCCCCACTCGGTCCGTTGATCCTGCCCGGACCCAACTGCGAGATTGGCCAGGCGGCTTAGGTGTTCTCGTGTCTGCGGGCTTGGCCGCACGGTGATGTTTCACTCCTTGGTTAGGAGCACGATGAAACGAAGAAGACGAACAGGTGTGATTGCCGCGGCGTCGGCCGTGTTGATCGCCGCGGCGCTGATTGCGCCTGCGGCCGCAGCCGCCGACCCGACCAGCCCGACTGGATCCGAGAGTGCTGGCGCGAGCAAGGTCGAACCCGCTGATCCCGACGGGCCACAAGGGCCGGGTCGGTCGCCCGTTGCTGGGCTCGACGACCGGGCCGGGCGCGACAACCCGGATTCGATCTACAGGGCGGGGAAGACCGACGGGTTCCAGCCGCTGACCGACGATTCGCTGTCGGATACTGCGGCCGAGAAGCTGGGCAACGCCGACACCAGGCTGCTGCAGCAGGCGCAGGCGTCGAAGAAGAAGTCTGTCACGGTGTTGATGCTGGCCCGGAAGGGCGCGACCGAGGACGTCGTCGCCGCGGTGGAGAAGGCCGGCGGGACCGTCGGGTCGGTGACCGGAAAGGTCGGCTACGTCCGGGCGACCGTCCCGACCGACAGCGTGACCACCTTGGCCGGCCTTCGGTCGGTCGCGGCGATCGACCTGAACCGGACGTACAAGATCCCGGGCCCGGATCTGGGCGCCGCGGGTGCGAGGACGGCGGCAACGAAGGCCGCAGGGCCGACCGCGCCCGGCGCGAACACGCCCGCCGACAACCCGTACCTACCGATCAACGAGACCGGCGCCGAGGCCTTCGTCAAGGACAACCCGGCCTGGGACGGGCGCGGCACGGTCGTCGGCGTGCTAGACACCGGCGTCGACGTCGAGCATCCCGCGCTACAGACGACCAGCGACGGGAAGCCCAAGATTGTCGATTGGGTAACCGCGACCGATCCGGTCACCGACCGCGACGGCAGCTGGGTGCGGATGTCCACCACCAAGACGGGTCCGACGTTCAGCTACCTGGGCAAGACCTGGACGATCCCGGAGGGCACGTTCCAATTCGGCGTGTTCTTCGAGGGCGCGACGGCCGGGAGCGACTTCGAGGGCGACCTCAACCGGGACGGCGACACCCTGGACTTCTACGGGGTTCTGTACGACCCGACCACACACAGGATCTGGGTCGACGGCAACAACAACCAGGACCTCACCGACGAGGCACCGATGGCCCCGTTCGCGGTCGACCGCCAGGTCGGCCACTTCGGGAGCGACGACCCCGCAACACCGCAGAACGAGCGCATCCCGTTCGTCGTCGAGTACCGCGACAACGTCGATCTCTCCCCGCTCGGCGGCAGCAACGTCGGCAAGACCGCGAACTACGTGTCTATCGGGTTGCCGGTCGCCTCGCACGGCACCCATGTGGCGGGGATCACCGCCGGCACGTCGATGTTCGGCGGCCGGATGCACGGCGCCGCACCGGGCGCGCAGATCGTGTCCGCCCGCGCCTGCACTTGGGGCGGTGGCTGCACCCAGGCGGCACTGACCGAGGGCATGATCGACCTGGTCACCAATCGCCATGTCGACGTCGTCAACCTGTCCATCGGTGGGCTTCCCGCGTTGAACGACGGCTCCGACGTGATCGCCGCGCTCTACGACAAGCTGATCGGCCACTACGGCGTGCAGATCATCATCGCCGCCGGCAACGACGGCCTCGGCACCAACACCGTCAGCTCGCCGTCCGTGGCGGGCAAGGCCATCTCGGTCGCCGCGTCCGTCAGCTCCGACACCTGGTGGGCCGGCTACGGGTCGAAGGTCGCCACCAAGCAGGGCATCTTCGGCTTCTCCTCCCGCGGCCCCGCTGAGAACGGGGCGCTGGCGCCGCAGGTGTCCGCGCCCGGCGCCGCCATCTCCTCGATCCCGATGTGGCTGTCCGGTGAAGCCGTCCCCGAGGCCGGGTATTCGCTGCCGGCCGGGTACGGCATGGCCAACGGCACCTCCATGGCGGCCCCGCAGGTCGCCGGAGCGGCGGCGCTGCTGCTATCGGCCGCCAAGGCCCGTTCGCTGACGGTCAGCTCGGCGGCGCTGAAGACCGCCCTGACCGGCACCGCCGACCCGATCCCCGGCGTCCCGACCGTCGCGCAGGGCGCCGGCATCATCGACACCGTCGCGGCCTGGAAGCAGCTCAGCGCTGGCATCAACACCAATGAGCTCACTGTGTCGGCTCCCGTTTGTAGTTCGCTGTCCGGCCTGTTCGCGACTCCGAACACCGGCGTCGGCATCTACAACCGTTGTCTGCCAACGGAAGGCGGCCAGGTGACCGGTGCGCAGAAGACCTACAAGGTCAGCGTCACCCGGACCAGCGGTGCCGCCGGGAACGTCGTGCACCGGATCGGTTGGATCGGCAACGACGGCACGTTCAGCGCTCGCGCGAAAATGCCCCTGCAGCTCGGAAAGGCGGCGGATATCACGGTCACCGCGACCGCGACGACCTCCGGCGTGCATAGCGCGATCCTGACCATTGATGACCCGGCGACGGGCGGCATCGACCAGTTCGTCGCCGTCACCGTGCTGGCGACCAAGCCGCTGGCCAAACCCGACTACGCGGTCACCAGTTCCGGCACGCTCGGCCGAACCGGAACCACCTCGCTGCTGGTGCCCGTTCCCAAGGGCGTCGAAGCACTGCAGCTGACCCTGGGCGGGCTCGCCGACGGCAGCCAGGTCCGCGCATTGCCCATCGACCCCGACGGCATGCCCGCGGACTCCAACGCCAGTTACCACTGCTACACCAACTACACCGACCCGGCGAACTGCAACGCCACCGCACGACCGGTGTACCGACCCAAACCCGGCATCTGGGAGTTCGTGATCGAGTCTCGCAGGACGTCTCCGGTCGAACAGAACCCGTACACAGCGACGGTTTCGCTGCAGGGCATGTCGTTCGATCCGGGGACCGTCACAGTCGACAAGGTGACGATGAACTCGCCGACGAATGTCGGCTCGACGGGGACGAACACCTTTGGCCCCGCGATCGCCCACGTCGCAACTGGCGAGATCGGCGATGTCCGCAATTTGTTCTCGACGGTCTCGCAAGGCGAAGTCACGTCCAACATGCTCTATGTTCCGCGTCAGACGACCCGGCTCGACGTGACGCTGACGCCCAGAGACGCTGCCGATCTGGACTTCTATGTGTATTTCAACGGCAGGCCGATAGGCCAGAGCACCACGACCGGGGACTCGCCCGAGCACATCGTCATCGGTGATCCACGGCCGGGTACGTACTTCATCGTGGTCGCGGGAGTCGCCGTGCCCGGAGACAACGTCACGTTCGACTACCACCAAGAGATGTACTCGAAGGGCCTCGGCACGATCACGCCGAAATCCGACGCGAAGTACACGGTTGCCACGGGCCAGTCGATGCCGGTCGACGGGGCAATGATCGTCAGCGCTCGGCAGTTGACCAAGGATCCCATGGTCGGCCGGGTCCGAGTGGCCAACGAATACGGCACGATCATCGGGGCGGCGGACGTCACGATCGCCACTGTCGATGTCCCCAAACTCGATCTGGTCGGGTGGGCCCCGCCATTCGTCGGCGCGGCTCTCAATGAGAGCGGCGTAGTCGCGGGGGATCGCCAGTACAACTCCAGGATGACGCCGACCATCTGGACGGCCGCCGACGGGTTCACCAACCTGGATCTCGCCGGGGGCAGGTACGGATCGGCTCTGGACCTGAATGACGGCCAGATCGCCGTCGGTATCGCGACGGACAGTGCATTGCGTACTCTTCCCGCCCAATGGGCCAAGGATGGATCGCTCACCGTGCTCGGCGTCCCGGATTGGCGGCCCTATTCCAGCGGCTACGCGACCGCCGTGAATAACAAGGGGGTGGTCACCGGATTCTCCGAAGCAATCGTCAAGGAGTCTGACGGCAAGAACCACAGCTACATGGACGGCTTCGTGCGGACGCCGGATGGGACGTTCAGCAAGCTGGCCCACCTGTCCTCGGATCTGAGGGGAACCCAGCCGCGCGCCATCAACGATGCCGGAATGATCGTCGGTGCCTCGCGCACCGATGGCCATGTGCCGAACGCGGTCGCCTGGGATGCGACGTCAGGTGTTATTCAGGATCTCGGCACGCTTCCGGGACAGTATTCGGCCCAGGCGAACGATGTGAACGCCTCCGGGACTATCGTGGGGACCAGCGGTGACGACGCGTTCGTGTGGACCAAGGCCGGCGGAATGCAGCGCCTTGCCGACTACGGATACAACGCGACCGGCGAGAAAGTCACCGACGACGGGTGGATCCTCGGAACTGTCGAACTTTTCCCGGACGTCGCGGTGTCGGCGATGTGGGACCCGCAGGGACGGCTCTGGGATCTGTCCGGCATGGTGCCGCTCTCTGCCGGTGATCGATTCACGCCGACCTACAGCTTCGACATCAACGATCACCACCAGCTAATGGTCTACGGCGAGGGCGGCCCGAACGCCGCCTGGTCCAGCTCGGTGATGCTGAGGATCCCGGCAGGTCTGGGCAACTAGGCCCCGGCGCCACCTCGTCCCGTCGAGCCACCGCAGTCGGTGGCTCGACGGGACGAAGGCGTTCAAAGCCAGCCCCGGTCCCGCGCGTGCCAGCCAAGCAACACCCGGGATTCGGTGCCGGCCAGATCCATCAGCCTGCGGACCCTGCGCTGCATGGTCCGCAGGCTGATCCCCAGTCGGGCAGCGACCGCGGCATCGGTGTACCCAGCCAGCAACAGCATCAGGACCTCCCGGTCCGCCGGGTCGGCGAGATCCTTCGGCGATGCCAAGTTCGGATCGACCCTACGGCCGGGGGCCTCCCGCAGTTGCATGGCCGACCGCCACAGGCTCTCGAAGCTGAACACCAGACAGTCCAGCAGCCCCCCGGCGCGCACCACCGCGATCTCCGAGTGCGCGTGCCCACCCTCGTCGAGCTGCACGATCGCAATCGAATCGTCGACGATCAGCAGCTTCGCCGGTAACGACTGCACCATGCGGATCTCCTGTCCCCGATCCAGGGAGGCGACCAGGTCCTTCTCCGCGGCGGGCTCATCCAGCACGGTCCGTTCGATGATGATCCGCTCACGCAGACCACGGCCGGCGACCTCGCGTTCGGTGTCAGTTTCGGAGATCCCGAAAACCGCGAACGGTGGTTTCGCGAACATCCGGAACTGCTCCTTGGCGGACAGCAACAGGCCATTGAGCCAGCTGCCGATCTCGCTGCGACCCCGAACGATCTCGATGCCGTTCGACAGCTGCACCTCGCGCGCCCTCCGGTACTCCTCCGCGAGCTCGTCGAGTGCCGTTCGGGCGGCCCTGACCTGCTGCTCGCGCTGCGCGACCATCCCCTCGAGCGCCAGCGACGGCGACACCGCCGAGATTCCTCTGCCGTCGGCCATGTCAACCAGGCCCACCTGCCGCAACGCACCGATCGCCGTTTCGATGTCCTCGACCGAGATCCCCAGCAGGCCGGCGAGATCCGGCCCGAGCGCCGGTCCGCCGGAGACCAACGCCCGATAGACCCGCTCGGCCGTCGCGTCGACATCGACCCCGATGAGTGAGCTCAGCGGGGAGGGGCGACTGGGGTCGGGCATGGCGCGAACTATACGTCCGTTACCGAACTGCTGGGTGATAGGTGGGCTCCGTCAGATACGTAGCCCCAGCACATGGCCAGTCGCCTCACCCGCCGCACGAGCAGGACCTGTTCGTGCGGCGGGTGAGGCGGCGGAAGCTGCTCCGAAGGGTGACGAAGCTGTGGCGTAGCTGGCCGCCCTGCTTATTGATCTTGCTTGTTACCTGCTGTTGTTCAGTTGTATTGAGCGGTGTTTCCGTTCCTGGGGGAGGCGTGCGTTGAAGTTCCCCCTCTGAAGTGGACAGCCTGATACTGGGACGGATCGGTCCCGGAGGAAGCAGTCCAGGTTGAGTGGTAAGAGCAACATGAGCAA
>NZ_JBSFYR010000180.1:0-6827 GCF_053599875.1 Streptomyces sp. NPDC005151
TTAGGCGTAGGAACCTCGATCTTCTCAAACTCGAAGCGCACCTGTCGTCGTATCAGCTACCGGACACCGCCACTACCTGCGGATTCGGGTCTGAACGCGCCGGGTCAGGCCGCCGTGGAGGTCATTGCCCTTCAGCCCGGGCCCGGCGAGGTCGGAGTGACGAAGGATTTTCCGCTGGGCAGGTGGGTGCACCAGCAGAGGAAGGCACTGCGGGCCGGAGAACTGGAGGAGCGGCGCAAAACCCTCCTCGACGAAGCCGGAATGGTGTGGGAGCCCGGGGACGAGGCATGGGAGAACAAGCTCGCCGCGCTGCATTCATACCACCGGGCCACCGGGCACCTGGCGCCCCGTCAGGACGCCGTCTGGGGCGAGGGCGAGGCGATGGTTCCGATCGGGCAGCACATGGCCAACCTCCGCCGCAAGAACGGCTCGGCAATGACCAGGAGCGGGCCGAGACGCGGACCGCGCAGCTCACGGAAATCGATCCGGACTGGAACTGCCCCTGGCCGCTCGACTGGCAACGGCATCACCGCGTCCTCGCCGACCTGGTCGACACCGACGGGGTGTTGCCCGACATCCAGCCCGGCGTCCTCTACGAAGGCGACGACCTCGGCAAGCGGCTTCAGCAGCAGAAGCAGCCGGGCACCTGAGCGCAGCTCACCACCGAGCAACAGGAACGACTCACCGCACTCGGCATCCAACCCGCAGAGCGGCCCACTGCAGCCCCAGCCAAGAAGAGCACGGCTGCCCGTCCGGGCAAGGTGTCGGCGGCGTTCACGCGGGGCGTTGCGGCCCTCGCGCAGTACGTCGCACGTGAAGGCGGGGCCCTGACCCCATCTCCACGCGCTGAGAAACCTTAGGTATGCGGTGAGGGTCCGACCGGCGTATCCCGGTCGGACCCTCACCACTGCTTTGATGGCGGCTCGCGCCTGCCCCTCGGTCAGACGGCTGCAGGGGCGCCGAGCATCGCGGAAGCCTGTTGGAACGGGCTGAGAACCCGTGTGGGCGCGGCGGGCTGGGGAGGGCCGGGGCAGGTGAAGCCGAGCTGGGTCATGGCTCGGAGGACTTCGCCTGCGCTGAAGTCGCGGCGGTCCTGGCGTGTGACGACCTGGCCGACTTGTTTGACGGGGTAGGTGCGTCGGCCGATGATCACGGAGTCGCCGGAAGCCTGCTCGGGCTTGATGCCCTTCATGGATTCCAGGACGCCGCTCTTGGTGAGGTCGAACGGGAAGCGGGCGATGACACAGCGCATGATGCCTCACAAGGAGAGAACGAAGGGGGATGGTTCTGCCGCGGTGAGGCGGTTCAGCTGGCAAGAGCGAGGACGCCCAGAGCGCTGCCTTGTTCGTCGACCGCAGGCAGGGCATCGACCTGGCGGTAGCGCATCGCGTGCTCGGCTTCGGCCATGGTGGTCACGGGAAAGGTGAACGGCCCGCGGTTGCCGAGGATGTCGCGCAGCTGGACCCGGTCCGTGTACGCGGAGCTGTCGCGAACTGCGGCGAGCTGGGCCTGGGTGACCAGTCCGGTGCACAGGCCGTCGTTGTCGCAGACGAGCAGGTGCCCGGTGCGGGCGCTTGCCATGACGGACAGGGCGACCTCGACGGTCATGTCGTCACAGACCTGCGGTCCGCCTGTGTCCATGGCGTCGGCCGCCGTCCTGTGCACGGGGGTGGCATTCGCCGGGCGGGGCTGCATCTGAACCAGCGTCAAAACGTGCCTCCTGCAGAGATGGGTCAGTTTCCTGATCACGTAGGTTCTAGGCCGCCGCGTCGAAGGAGGACTGATGCGCGGTCACGCGCCGGGCGGCCGAAGCGGGGCTGCGTCGGCCGCGCGAGGCCGCGCTGCGCTTACGGCGCTCGGCCACCGGTGCGGTGATTGTCACGGGGATGCCGGAGGGGGTCTGGGCGCCGGTGATCCGGCGGAGTGCCTCCTCGCCGGAGCGGACCTGGGTGGTCTGAGGGACGATGCCGGCGGCGGTCATGAGGCGGGTCATGTCGCGGCGCTGGTGGGGGGTGACCAGGGTGACGACGCTGCCGGACTCGCCGGCCCGCGCGGTGCGGCCGCCGCGGTGGAGGTAGTCCTTGTGGTCGGTCGGCGGGTCGACGTTGACGACGAGGTCGAGGTTGTCGACGTGGATGCCGCGCGCCGCGACGTTCGTCGCCACGAGGACGGTGACGTGCCCGGTCTTGAACTGGGCCAGGGTCCGGGTGCGCTGCGGCTGCGACTTCCCGCCGTGCAGGGCGGCGGCCCGCACCCCGCTGTCCAGCAGGTCCTTGGTCAGCCGGTCGACGGCGTGCTTGGTGTCCAGAAACATGATCACCCTGCCTTCGCGGGCCGCGATCTCGGTGGTCGTCCGGTGCTTGTCGGCGCCGTGGACGTGCAGCACGTGGTGCTCCATCGTGGTGACCGCGCCTGCGGACGGGTCGACGGAGTGGACGACCGGGTCGGTGAGGTATCGGCGGACCAGGCGGTCGACGTTGCGGTCGAGGGTGGCGGAGAACAGCATCCGCTGGCCCTCGGGGCGGACCTGGTCCAGGAGCGCGGTGACCTGGGGCATGAAGCCCATGTCGGCCATCTGATCGGCCTCGTCCAAGACGGTGATCGCGACCTGGTTCAGTCGGCAGTCGCCGCGGTCGATGAGGTCCTTGAGGCGGCCCGGCGTCGCGACGACGACCTCGGCGCCGGACCGCAGCACATTGGCCTGCCTGCCGATCGACATCCCGCCGACGACGGTGGCCAGGCGCAGCTTCACCGAGCGGGCGTAGGGGGTGAGCGCGTCGGTCACCTGCTGCGCCAGCTCACGTGTCGGCACGAGGATCAGGGCCAGCGGCTGGCGGGGCTCGGCGCGCTGTCCGGCGGTGCGGGCCAGCAGGGCCAGACCGAAGGCGAGGGTCTTGCCGGAGCCGGTGCGCCCGCGACCGAGGACGTCGCGGCCCGCGAGGGTGTTGGGCAGGGTCGCACCCTGGATCGGGAACGGGACGCTCACGCCTTGCGCGGTCAGCGCGGCCAGCAGCCGCTCGGGCAGGTCGAGGTCGGCGAACGCCTCGACCGCGGGCAGCGCGGGAGTGATCGTCTTCGGCAGGGCGAACTCGCCCTGGACCGCTGCGGGCCGCCGGCCGTGGCCGCCCGAGCGGCCCGGACCGCCGGAACGGGTCGGGGCGGGCGAGCCGAAGCGGGCGCCCCGCCTCGAACCGGCACCGGAGCCAGAAGCGGTGCCGTCGGCACGGCGGGGACGGGAGGAACGGTCATTCGTACGTGTGGGGTTCATCGAGAACCTTCCTTGATACGGCACGTATCAAGGAATTCCCGCAGCGGAAGAGCAGCGCAGGGAATCACAAGAACGGGCCGAATGGAATGCGAAAGTAGATCTGGCCTGCGTGAATCCGATGCGGGTGCAGGCAAGGAAATAGGTGACGTCACGCGGACGTGAAATCCAGAACGCCGACGGGTGCACCTTTGAAGAGGCCCGCATCCCTGGAGAAATGCCTGCGGGCGGTGGTTGTCCCACAGGTGAAACCTCTGCGGGAAATGCCCGCAGCTGGGGCCCGCACCCCGAGGGATACGGGCCCCAGCTACGAAGTGCGCGTCAGCGTCAGACGGGAACGATGTTCTCGGCCGTCGGGCCCTTCTGGCCGGGCGCGATGTCGAAGGTGACCTTCTGGCCTTCGAGCAGTTCACGGAAGCCCGGGGTGGCGATGTTCGAGAAGTGGGCGAACACGTCAGCGCCGCCACCGTCCTGCTCGATGAAGCCGAAACCCTTGGCTGCGTTGAACCACTTCACGGTGCCAGACGCCATGTCATATCTCCCTTGGGGCAGTACGCCGGGACCCGCAATGCACGGATACCGGGTCGCCGCGATGATGCCCCGCCCGGAGAATGACCGGAAATATAAAAACGCTTCCCGCGGCTGCAAATACCGGCGAAGACGCTTGAAGTTTTGGGAACCAAGACTTCAACTGAGATCGACAGTAGCATGCGGTAGTAGCCTGTGTACGTTAAATAATTCCGCTCTGTTCGTTGCGGTAAAAACACTCCCCGCATGGCGCGTTAAACCCTCACCTCGCGGCCATAGATATTGATCCACCCGTAGCGGAGCATTTCAGGAGGAGCGGTCGCTGTTCACGGCTCGGAGGTCACAACTACTCCAGTGGCACCGTCACGCCCGACGTCGGCCCCATCGGCCCGTACGCCGGTCTCGACACAGATCAGGGCCCTGGCTCCTGCGGCACAGCACCGCACAACGCCCACACTGCGCAGCGGCCCGCGCGCAGTCGGACCTCACGCGGCAGGCCCCGGTCAGTCGGCCGGGGCCTGCATGAGCAAGCAATCTCAGCGCCCACCACTCTGTTGATCCCAGGTGGGCTACTGCTCTGCACCCTGTTCCCATATTGTGCGCTGATATCGGACCCGTCACAGACCGGTGCCTTCGTCGCAGCTGTCGAGGAGCGAGCGATGAGCAGGTCGGCGCCGACCGCAGGCAGCGGGGTGTTCGACGCGGTAGTGATCGGGCTCGGCTCGATGATCGGCGCGGACATCTTCGCCGCGCTCGCCTCAGCCGTTAGGGCCGGGGCACCCCCGGCCGTCCGGGTCGCCGGCCGGTGACATTTGTCGCACGACCCCAGCGAAGCCGCAGAGCGATGCCGTTGCCCGGCACCTCAGGTGCCTGCGCATCCTCGTCCCTCCGAAACGATCGCGCACGGGCCCGCCGGCTGACTCGGCCTCAGCGGAATTACGACTGCCGACCGGCTGGTCCACGAGAACGTCATCCGGGGCATGTCCCGGCCACTCCGAGGATTGGCGGCGTCGTGTATGCACCCGTCAGCGTGCAACGTGTGTGACGAGCGGCGCGAGCCAGAACGTTGTCGCGGTCAGTAGGTGGCCAGGGAGATGGCGATGTAGTGCGCGGTGAAGGCTGCCACGGTCAGCGCGTGGAACACCTCGTGGAAGCCGAACCAGCGGGGTGAGGGGTCGGGGCGCTGGAGGGCGTAGACGACCGCGCCCGCGCTGTAGAGGAGACCGCCGGCCACGATCAGGGTGAGTACGGCCGCTCCGCCGGTGTGCAGGAAGTCGGGTAGATAGCGCACCGGCGCCCACCCCAGGGCCAGGTAGCACGGGGTGTACAACCAGCGCGGAGCTCCGACCCACAGGACCCGGAACGCGATGCCGGCCAACGCGCCCGCCCACACGATCCACAGCAGCACGGACCTCTGGCCCGGCGGCAGGAGAAGCACCGCCAGGGGAGTGCAGGTGCCGGCGATGATCAGGAAGATGTTGGCGTGGTCGAGACGTCGCAGAAGAGCCTCGCCGAGCGGCCCCCAGGTGCCGCGGTGGTACACGGCGCTCGTTGCGAACAGTAGCCAGGCGGTGACCGAGTACACGACGCAGGCCCAGGCCGCCTGCGGGGTGCCAGCCAGGCAGATGAGTACGATCCCTGCGATCAGCGCGGCGGGGACCATTCCGGCATGGAGCCAGCCACGCAACCTCGGCTTGATCGGTTCTACCAGGTCGGCCGCCTGCTCCACCGGAGCGGCAAACGAGTGACCATTTTCTGCTGCACCGTCACCTTGTGGTCCGCGGGGCAGCCCGACTTCGCGGTGTTCTCCACACTCTGAGGCGACGTGGACACATTCGACCTCAGCGGCGTCGCGGGACATGGCTTCCCGTCCTCCCCCGGACTCCTGGGCGTCACTGGCAATCATGCGCTCATGTTAGGAGACCTCACAGGACGGCCGGGCGTGGGCTCTCTCGCCGCCGGGTGGACTTCGGCCCCTTGGTCCCGCCGCCAATTGGTCCGCCCGAAGCCGAGTAGATCGGCTGGTCGTGGGAACGATCCGGGCTTCCGAACGGGCATCTCCGCTCGCCTACCCGCAAGGATCGTCGATGCTTCCTGAGGTCCGCCCCCACGTGTCCGCCCCCCTCGCAGACCAGTTGGAACACCATCTGGGTTTGGCTTCAGACCTCGAAGCCAGCCATCTCGATGTGGAGCGCGTTGCCGGCATCGCGGTCGTCGCAGCTGCCCACTCCGGTGGCTACGCGGCCATCGGCCATCTCCTCGGGCTGCTGGCCGCGCTCCCTGCTCCCACCGAGGCAGGAGAACGCTTCTGGTCGGACCTGTGGAGGTCCTCGGGCACCGCCTACCTGCTACCCGCCAACATCAAGGCTGAGGTGGCGCAATCCCTGGCAGGCGAAGGAACCGCCCTGGCCCGACAGATCCTCTCGGCTGTCGATGAGATGACCCCGCCCCAACGCGTCGCAGCCGGGGAGGTGATCGGTCAAGCCCTCGCCGAGTCCGACCATCTTCCCGACCTCAAGACACAGGTCATCGGAGAACTGTGGCTCCGCGATCTCGAACTCACCGCCTGGCGCGTCCTGCACGCCGACCGCAGGTCGGACGATCCCGCTGGACGGAAAGCCTTCCTCGAAGCCTGGACGAGCGTCTGAACGTCTGCTCCTCCAACTGCACGAAGACGCACGGGGCATGCGGCGCCCGAGCCGCCACGCGGCGCGCAGCCCCGGCCTCGTATCCCTGCTCATCCGGCCCGGTGCTCCTGTCGCTTCCGAGTAACACCCCGGTCGCCGACGACCTGCGCGCCGGCGACCAGGACCGCAGCGTCGTCGCTTCCGGCGCAACGGCATGCGTACGGTAAGGCGAACGAGCCCGGGACAACGCTTGAAGCGACCGAGTTCAGGAACTCTCGGCCGAGGTCGCGCCATGCCCAGATGCACCTCGAGAGTCGTCCTTGACCTTCATCGACAGCGGCCAGTAGTGCGGCGGCGTCCAGAAGAAGATGACGGCGAAGAGGATGACCGCGGCCCAGGACATCGAA
>NZ_JBSFYR010000181.1:0-6802 GCF_053599875.1 Streptomyces sp. NPDC005151
AAGCCACGAACCGTTCCTACGGCGGCGTGCACCGTCTCCTCGCCGACGCCGGAGTGACCTTCCGCTCCCGCGGCGGCGAGATGCGCAAGAAGACCAGCGCCTGACCGTTGCTGGACGCGGCCTCGGCCGTTGAGTCTGCGCGGGCCGCCGGACCGGACGGTCAAGGTAGGGCCCCCTTTGGTCCGGCGGCTACGGCCGGCGCAGGGCCCGGACGGCCTCGGCGAGTTCACGGTGCCGCGCGGCGCTCGCGCTGAATCGCCACAGCGGACCGTCGCGGTGCGGCTCGGCGTAGACCATGCCCCGGTATTGGACCAAGTCGTAGACGGCCCAGGCCATGTCGCTGGTGCTGGCGGGGCGGACGAACTGCACCTCGCGTCCGTCGACCTCGTACGCGAAGAGGTCCTGCAGCGCCGTGCGAAGCTCACCGACGCCCAGCTCGGCCAGCTCGCCGAACTCGGACTCAACTGGCGCTGAACCGGGGCCCGGCGCCCAACAACGCGGAGGCGCGCACCACCCGGTGCGCGCCTCCACATCTGAAATCCGGCGGCCTACCGCCAGTGCATGCTGACCGTCATCAGGGGCGTATCAGTTGTCATCCCGGACTGCCGCGGCTGCATCCCAGAGGTAGTCCGGGCCCCTGGAGGTCTGCAAGTCCTGAACGTCAGTGATCTGGCCGAGCAGCGTGTCCAGACCATCGCCTGCCTCACCGGCCCGCCGAGTGAACTCCGGCACGTTGACGTACAGCGCCTGTGGGCGCGCGGGCGCGGTCATCCCCTTGCCGACCTTGACCTCGGTGTACCGGAAGGTCTGGCCGTCCGGGTCGACGCTGTGCACCAGGTCGCAGACTTGCTCGATGTCGTCCTGGAGATCGAGTGTGAACATCGGGGCCAGCTTCACCAGGAAGTCGGCGAGCTCGCTCAGCTTGTGCGAGAGAGGCAGCCTCTTAGCAACTGTGGAGAAGATGCCGGGCAGCTCGGTGCCGGGCATCTGCTCGAACTCGGCGCTGTTCACCATCGCCCGCAGGATGGCCTTGAGCCCCAGTTCGAGGGCGTGCCGGTAGCTGTACAGAATGACCAAGACTAGCGAGTCGTCCGTGCCGGCACGCCAGTGGTCGGCCAGGATGTCGCCGGCGGAGCGGAAGGCAAAGGCGAGGGTAGCGTCGTCCTCCATCTCCAGCACTTCGTCACCGGAACCCGTCGGGCGGGCGCCAATGGCTGCGTAGTCCCGTGTCCACGAGGTCGGCGCCGAATCGGAGAACACGTCACGGCTCGTCATGGAGCCATCATCTCCCCGCACCGCCCTTTCAGGCGGGCTTGATTTTCCGGGAGCTGCTGCGGCGCGCGATCGTGGTGATGCTACGTCCGCTGGCGCAACGCCAGAGCCGTGACAAACAGCGGCTTCGCCCCCTACTCACCCATTCGCGACTGGACCGAGTACCCGGCCGCAGCCGCGTGACCCCGCGCTACCGCGCCGGAAAACGCTGTTCAGGCCGCAGTTCCACGCCGAAACGCCGCCACGTCGAGTCCACCCACGCCGCGCCAGGATCGCGCAGCCGTTTGGGCGTCACATCTCCTGAGCAGTACGGCGGTTGCCTGGGACACGTACGACAAGAACCAGCTGTCCCACTGATTCGTTCTCGGGAGCAGCGAGGTGTTCAACCCACAGGTTGCCGCGGATGTTGGGGATCCAGTTGATCTTGGGCGTCCGGTCGAGGATGACCAGCCCACCCAAAGTGACCCCGGTCGCCTGGTGTGCGGCGGTTTGCCGGAGGTACTTGTTGAGTCCCTTCCGTGTGGTGCGCTTCGATCGCGGTGCGCAGCACGCCGGCGAGGACGTCGGGCGGGAGCGCTTCGGCTTACAGTGCCGTGTAGACGGCCTCCTCGGCCGGGCACAATCCCAACGCCTGCAGCATCCGGCTCCTCCTCGGGCGGCCACGTGTCCGGCCCTGGCGCAGCTCGCGTGGACCGAGCCGGATTCATCTCAGCCGAACCCTATCCCGCCGTCAGGACGTCGCCAGGGGCAAGTTCGCGCCGATGAGAAACGTTTACCTGGGGCGATGCGCGGCTGCTGTCCGGCCATCCGCACGTGTCTGCCGATGCCGATGCCAACGCCCATGGCCGAAATCTTTTTGTGACTGACCGTCAACTAAGCCTTCTGGCTGGAGCGTTGCATATGACAAGCTGCCGGTCATTGCAATCGATACAGCCGAAATGACGGATACCGGTCATGGCGGTGATCCGTCACATCCCACCCTCCTCATTTGACCTGTGCACACCAATAATTGCGTCCGTCCATCGATTCCATGGAGGACCTGTGTCATCTTTCTCGCGCAAACCGGGCTTGATAGCCCTGTGCGCCGCGTTGGCTGTGCTGGCGGGCGCCCCCTCGGCCCTGGCCACCGGCCCCGCAGCCGATCTCTCGCCGGCGGCCGCTCCTGTGGATGCGGCACATGACGCCGCGCCTGTGCACACCGTCACCCTCCTCACCGGTGACGTCGTCGAGGTGCGGACCTTCGCCGACGGCACCAGCACCGCAACCGTCGAGCGCCCGGTCGGAGCCACCGGCGGCGTCCGCACCACCACTGTCGGCAAGGACCTGTACGTCTACCCCGACGAGGTCATGCCGTACGTCGCAGCTGGCGTCCTCGACAAGCAGCTGTTCGACGTCACCCGGCTGATCTCCGACGGCTACGACGACGCACACACCGAGAACCTGCCGCTGATCGTCACCTACACCAACGCGGCGGTCCGCAGCCGCAGCACCGCCACACCCGCGGGTGCCACCCGGGTCCGCGCACTGCCCAGCGTGCAGGGCGCCGCTCTGACCGCCAAGCACACGCAGGCGGCCGACTTCTGGTCCTCCGTGACCAGTACTGCCGGCACCCGCAGTGCGGCCGGCGGCGGGGCTTCCTTCGGCAAGGGCATCTCGCACATCTGGCTGGACGGCAAGGTGCGGGCGACACTGTCCGACACCACCGCCCAGATCGGCGCGCCGGACGTGTGGAAGTCCGGCTACGACGGCAAGGGCGTCAAGGTCGCCGTGCTCGACACCGGTGTCGACAGCGACCACCCGGACCTGACGGACCGGGTCAAGGGCACCGCCAGCTTCATCGACGGTGAGACGACCACTGACCGGCACGGGCACGGGACGCACACGGCGTCCACCGTGGCCGGCACCGGCGCGGCCTCGGGCGGCAAGGAAAGCGGTGTCGCGCCCGGCGCCGACCTCTACATCGGCAAGGTGCTCAGCGACCAGGGATTCGGCAACGACTCGCAGATCATCGCCGGTATGGAGTGGGCCGCCAAGTCCGTGGGCGCCAAGGTCGTCAGCATGAGCCTGGGCTCCTCCGAGGCCTACGACGGCACCGATGTCATGAGCGAGGCGGTGAACCGGCTCAGTGCCGAGACCGGCACGCTGTTCGTCATCGCCGCGGGCAACTGGGGTGCCCCGTACACCATCGGCTCCCCGGGCGCCGCGGACGCCGCACTCACCGTCGGCGCGGTCGACACCTCCGACAAGCTGGCCTACTTCTCCAGCCAGGGCCCGCGCCTCGGTGACGACGCCCTCAAGCCCGACCTCACCGGCCCCGGCGTCAATGTGCTCGCCGCCCGCTCGCACTACGCCTCCTCGGGCTCGGGCTCCTACACCACCATGAGCGGCACCTCGATGGCCACGCCGCACGTGGCAGGCGCCGCCGTGCTGCTCGCCCAGGAGCACCCGGACTGGACCGGGCAGCAGATCAAGGACGCCCTGGTCAGCACGGCCAAGGAGACTCCGAACTACACGGCCTGGGAGGGCGGCAGCGGCCGGGTCGACATCAAGGCCGCCGCCTCCGACACCGTCTTCTCGACCGGCTCGGCCTACTCCGGCTTCTACGCCTGGCCGCACGACGCGGACAAGAAGTCCGAGAAGGCCATCACCTACACCAACACCGGCGACACCGCCGCCACCCTCGACCTGAAGCTCGACGCGGCCGGCGCCCCCGCCGGGCTGTTCTCGCTCTCCGCGGACCAGGTGACCGTCCCGGCGCACGGCACGCAGCAGGTGACGCTCACCGCCGACCCCGCCACGCTGGCGTCCGGCAGCAAGGTGACCGGCCAGGTCAAGGCATATGACGCGACTGGCGCGCTGAGCGCCCACACCACCATCGGCATCAGCAAGGAGAAGGAGCGCCACACGCTCCACCTCAAGGCCCGCGACCGCGCAGGCAAGCCGCTCACCGGAACCGTCGAGCTGCTCAAGCTCGGGTGGGAGAACCCGGAGTACCTGACACTCGACGACTCCGGTGAGGCCGACGCACGCCTCGAACCGGGCACCTATTCGGCGATGATGGCGGCCAAGGTGCAGGGCGTCAACGGCCCTGACTCGCTCGGTGTCGCGCTGCTCGGCAACCCCGAGGTGAAGCTCGACAAGGACACCACCGTGGTGCTCGACGGCACCCGGGCGCACGAGGTGCGCGCCGTGACGCCCAAGAAGAGCAGCCCGATCTCGACCCGGATGGAGTACTACCGCTCCGGCGAGGGCAGCACGCTGCAGTCCGGCTACCTGCTGCCGGTGTGGTACGACAGCATCTGGGCCGAGAGCGGCACCACCAAGGTCAAGGACGGCGACTTCGCCTTCACCACCCGCTGGCGCTCCGTGCAGCCGCGGCTCACCGTCGCCTCCAAGACCCGCAGCTTCGACGATGTGCTGCCGCAGGCCGGCTCCACCCTGCTGCCCGACGGCCACTGGAAGCTCCCGGCCGTCTACGCCGGCCAGGGTGCCGCCTCCGACTACGCCGGTCTGGACGTCGCGGGCAAGGTCGCGGTGGTCCGCCGCAGCGACAGCGTCACCGCCCCCCAGCAGGCGGCGGCCGCCGCAGCCGCCGGGGTGAAGCTGCTGCTCGTCGTCAACGACCAGCCCGGCCGGCTGAGCAGCTGGTACGGGGACTACCCGGTGAACTCGCCCATCGCGGTGGCCTCGCTCACCACGGCCGAGGGCGAGGAGCTCATCGCCCAGGCACAGCAGGGCACCGCCACGCTCACGGTGTCCTCGAAGCCGGTCAGCGACTACGCCTACGACCTGGTCGAGCGCCATGACGGCATGATCCCGGATGACCTCACCTACCGGGCGACCAAGGACAACCTCGCCCGGGTGAACGTCGCCCTCAACAGCGGTAAGGCGGCCGACGGCGCCGAGTTCCGCTGGGACATCCCCTCCTACACCCGCTATGCGACCGGTTTCGCCCTCAAGACCGTGATGCCCCGCGAGCGCACCGACTGGGTGTCCACCGACGGCAAGAACCAGTGGTACGAGGAGGCATCCATCCCCGGCCTGCTGGAGGAGCGGTCCACCCGGCTCACCTACCAGGCCGGCACCACCACGGACGTGAACTGGTTCTCGCCGATCCAGCACCCCCGGGTCAACGACAGCACCTGGCTGCCGCAACGCGGCGGTGACTGGGTGACCATCAACGTCCCCGGCTGGGGCGACGCCGGCCCGAACCACGCCGGCTTCGCGCTCGACGGCGCTAAGACGCAGAAGGAGACGGTCTCCCTCTACCAGGGCGACAAGCTGGTGAGGAGCGCGAACTCCCAGGCGCTCTACACCATGGCCCCGACCGCCGCGAGGGTGCCGTACCGCCTCGTGGTCGACACCTCTCGGGACGCCTCGGTGAACCCCCTGTCCACCAGCACCCACACCGAGTGGACCTTCATGTCGGGCTACACCGACAGCGTCCAGCTGCTGCCGCTGATCCAGCTCGACTACGGGGTGAAGACCGACGGGAACGGGTACGCCCACCGCAAGGCGGCCCTGACCGTCACCCCGTCGACCATCGCCGGCGCCGCGGACGCGGGCACGGTCACCTCGACCGGGCTGGAGGTCTCGTACGACGACGGAGCCACCTGGCAGCAGGCCGGTCTGGAGCGGTCCGGAGCCTCCTGGCAGGCCGAGGTGCAGGCGCCGAAGTCGGCGTCGTACGTCTCCATCCGCGCCGCCGCGACGGACAGCAACGGCAACACCGTGACACAGACCGTCCTCCGCGCATACGCGGTCAAGTAACGCCCTGACAAGGTCGGGCTCCCCGGCTGCCGTACCGCAGCCGGGGAGCCCGACCCTTTTCACGCCCCGGGCAGGCAGCTACGCGATGGGCCCGGCCGACGCCAGGCTCCTGTCCCGGGCGACCAGGGCGGCGTACCGGCCGCCGAGGGCCAGCAGCTCCTCATGGGTGCCCTGCTCGGCGACCCGGCCGCGGTCCAGGACGACGATCAGGTCCGCGTCGCGGACGGTGGGGAGCCGGTGCGCGATGGTGATGGTGGTGCGGCCGACGGCGAGCGCGTCCACGGCCTGCTGCACGGCCTGCTCGGTCCGGTTGTCCAGGGCGCTGGTGGCCTCGTCCAGAATGAGCGTCGACAGTCCTCTGGCCACCGCCCTCGGAGAGCGGTACGGCTCCGACGCCGTCGCCGCGGAGCTCGTTCCCACGATCCCCGTGGAGACGTTGGACCGCCGCAACGACACCTCGCCGTACTACGGCGCCGGGCGGATCAAGTCGTACCTGACGACCAGTTCCGCCACCTGGTGCACCGCGGGCTTTCCCTGGCGGTACGACGGCAAGTGGTACATGCTCACCGCCGGTCACTGCACCACGGGCAACGGAGCGGTCATGAACCCCACGGAGACCGACTACGTCGGTCCGGTGGTCCGGGACAACTGGAACAACAAGTCCGGGCTCGGTCCGCCTGAAGGGGCAGAGCTACTATTCCGGCGACCTTTCGCTCTACCAGGTATTGAAGCCCGAGGCGGCCTCCGCGAGGATCTTCAA
>NZ_JBSFYR010000182.1:0-6730 GCF_053599875.1 Streptomyces sp. NPDC005151
TCCAACTTGAGTCTCAACACCTCAAGGGTCACAGGAAACGGCGTGTTTCACGTATCAGACCAGGTCAGAGCACCCACACATACGGCAGGAGAGCCTCCTTTCTGCTGGTCACGACGGAGATGCGGTGGAGTCAGTAGGAGGGGACGGGCGGGCGCGGGAGCGCTTCGAGGTTCCAGTTGACCCACTGGCCGTTCTCGACCGAGCCGACCATGAGCATCGGGGGTCGACCGGTCTCCTGCCGCGTTTCGGCCACCCACATCTGCGTCTCGAAGACGATTCTCGGATCGGTGAACTCGAACGGCGCCACGGTCAGGTCGCGCTCGCCTGCGTACGCTGCCACCAGCCGGTCGAAGTCCTCGGCGGGGGTGGCCACGAAGAACGCATGCCGCCGGGTTGGGTCGGCGATGACGGCGAAGCGGATTTCGGGCAGCGCAATGGAGGACACGGTGGGGGTGACCTCGTACACGGCGGTGAAGCCCTCCGCGAGCAAGACGCTCGGGGTGACCGCTCGCGCGAGGTCGTGCTGCCAGCGCAGCGTGTCGTCGGGCACCTGCCGGTTGGCCGGCCGCAGCCGGTTGCGCGCCCGGCAGGTGTCGAGGTCGGGGAGGAAGCGCAGGGCGACGATGGGACGACCGTGCCGACGGGCCCGCCGCGCCCTCGCCGCGGGCGACGCACCCGTCTTCGAGACCCTCGTCCAGATGCAGCTCAACACATTCGAGCGGTCGGGCTGGACCCGGACACGTACATGCTGGTGCGGATCGCGGCGCTGGTGGCGATGGACGCCGCTCCCGCCTCCTACCTGCTCAACCTCGGTGCCGCCGCGGACATCGGCGTGTCGCTGGAGCAGGTGCAGGGGACCTTGACCGCCATCGCCCCGGTCGTCGGCAGCGCCCGGGTCGTGGCGGCGGCGGGCAGGATCGTCGAGGCGTTCGAGCTGCCGCTGGAAGGCGACGACTGACCGCGGCCCGCACTCCGTTGGGAGCCCGAAGGCGCTCGCGGAGCGGTTCGTCGCGGACCTGCGGAGCAGCCGCCTGGACAACCTGGCCGGTCGTTGCATTGCACCGGTACGCCGGGCCCGCGGGAGCCCAGGCGGCGGAGAAGCTGGTCGACCGGCAGCGGCCCTTGGAACGCGCAGCGCGCAGGAGGCCCTGACCAGGGTGAAGGAGCGGGAGACCCAGGCCGTGTCCGAAGACGGTCGCACTGCGAGGCCCCGGTCGCCCCGGCCGGGCGGGTCGGGGTGACCGGGGCGACCTCCCTGCGGCGGGTCCGTTAATCCCAGGCGCAGTGGACGTGGTTGATCTCGTCGAGGGCCTGGGTGGCGCCGTACGCGCGGCAGGCGCTGACGAAGGTGGCGTTGCTGACGGACATCTTGTCCGCGTCGAACGCGATGCCCTCGTAGTGGTTGGAGGTGCTCGAGTGGTCACCGCCGGCGATCTCGGTGACCAGGAAGGTGTAGCCCTTCTCGGTGGCCAGCTTGAGCATGCCGTTGAGCATGGCGGTGGAGAGATAGACCTCGCGTTCGCCGACGTCGCTGTAGTTGCTGGTCTCGGCGGTGGTGCCGTTCTTGGTGTCGGTGATGTTGGCCTGGGCCGTGGAGTCGGAGTCGACGACGCCGCTGACGTGGTAGTTCAGCAGCGAGATCTTGGAGTTGGCGTCGATGGACGCGGCGAGCTGCGCACGGGAGCTGCCGGAGCCGCCGCTGCCGGAGCCGCCGACCAGGGCGTTCCAGGTGCCGGAGCCGACGATGCCGTCGGCCGCAAGGCCGCGCTTGGACTGGAAGTCCTTGGCGGCGTTGGTCGATGCAGAGCCGAAGGCCCCGTCGACGACCAGGCCGTAGCCGTACCGGTTGAGCTGGGTCTGGGCCGCCTTGGCGGCGCTGCCCGAGCTGCCGTTCTGCACGGTGACGATCAGCTTCGGCCAGGTCAGCGGGCCGACCGAGCCGTCGGCGGTGAGGCCGCTCGCGCTTTGGAAGGACTTGACCTTGGTCTCGGTGGTCGCACCGAACATGCCGTCGGCGGTGGTGGCGTAGCCCCGGTGGGACAGCAGATGCTGAACGGTCGTCACCTGCGCGCCGCTGTCACCACGGGCGATCAACGGCCAGGTGGCGGCCGAGGCGGTGCTCGGGTTGAGCAGTACGGCGACGAGCGCCGCGAGAACCGTGGCGACGAGTACGGGGAAACGTCTTTGCATGATGCTCCTTGACGTGTGCTGAACGGGGTCAGCACTTTCGGTGTGTGGACAGCTGTGGTGGTTCGGGTAGGGGGTCACGGAACGGGCCAGGCGAAGCCGATCTCGTGGCGCTTCTCCAGCTCACGAATGCACGGGAGGAGCGTCCGCTGCAACCGGAGAATCTCCTCCCGGTGCGACGCCTGCCTTGCGTTCGATGGAACATTCACGGTCGGCCGTCTGGATCACAGTTGCCGGACCGCACCGAATTCTGACCCCCGAAAGTGCTGGATGAGCGTGTCTCACAGGGCAGTTGGGACGTTCATGCGAACAAGGAGACGCTCGGGACGGCGACCCGAGGTGTCTCGAGCCCCTGAGGTTCCCGGCGTCTCGCGCGTTCCCGAGCGTCCCGAGGCGTCCCGTACCGGCGAAGAGGGGTCCCTGAGACACGCGGGACAGGGGAGCGTGATGCGGAGACCGGGCGACGCACCGCGACGCCGGTCTCCCCAGGAACCTCTCCTCGGAAGGACATGACGATGACGTCGATCGATCGGCCCCATCTGCGCCGGCGTGCTGTGCTCGGTGGTGCTGTCGCACTGGGCACGGGGGCTCTCCTCCCGTTCCGGTCCGCCGGGCCGGCGTACGCAGCCGGGCCGGTGATCTCCGGCTGTGCGCAGTGGGGCGCGCGTCAGCCCAGCAGCGCCGTGAACGTGCTGCCCACCATCCCGCACAAGATCATCGTGCACCACACGGCGACAGCGAACAGCACGGACTACTCGCAGGCGCACTCCTTCGCGATCGCCCGCTCCATCCAGGCCCATCACATGGACGTCAAGGGCTGGATCGACAGCGGTCAGCACTTCACGATCAGCCGCGGCGCCCACATCCTGGAGGGCCGGCACAGCAGTGCGGCCACGCTCGCCGCCGGCACCCAGTACATCGAGTCCGCTCACTGCACCGAGCAGAACACCGTGGCCGTCGGCATCGAGACCGAGGGCACGTACAACACCGAGGAGCCGCGACCGGCGCAGTACTCGGCGCTGGTCCAGCTGTGCACCCACATCTGCCGGCAGTACGGGTTGCGCGCGTACCAGATCTACGGGCACCGGGACTTCAACAACACCGACTGCCCGGGCGATCGCCTCTACGCGCTGCTGCCTCAGCTGCGCGCCGATGTGGCAGCAGCGATCGGCGGCGATCCGACCGCACCGGTCTGGCCCGCACTGCGCAGCGGTGACACCGGGGAGCGAGTGAAGGCCCTGCAGTATCTGCTGGTGGGGCGTGGGGCTTTGCTCACCGTCGACAGCTCGTTCGGCGCGCTCACGGAGGCCGCCGTACGTGACTTCCAGAGCGCCTGCAAGGCCGTGGTGGACGGTGTCGCCGGGCGGCAGACCTGGAACCAGCTGGTCGCGCCGCTGCGACGCGGGGATGCAGGGGATGCCGTACGGGCGGTGCAGAGCCGGCTCGTGTCGCTCGGCTGGACTCTCGTTGTTGACGGACAGTTCGGCTCCGGCACACAGAGCGCGGTCGTCTCCTTCCAGAGCTCCAAGGGGCTGCCCGCCGACGGTGTGGTGGACGCCCGCACCTGGAGCCGGCTGCTCGCCTGAACGGCCTTCGGGACCAAGGGAAGAGGGGTGCCGGGACGGACGTCCCGACACCCCTCACATTCATGACGACCGGACTCGTCAGCAGGCGTACAGCGAGTTCGGGTGGACCGCTTCGCAGTACCGGATGTGCAGATGGTTGTCGTGGTTGGTCAGCGGCTCGGTCAGGCCCTCGTCGATCAGGACGGGGTCGTTGAACCAGATGACCTTGATGTGTCCGGGCGTGGCGGCGCGGATCGCCTGCACCAGCTTGCGAGTGGCGGCACGGTCGTACGCCGCGGACTGCCAGGTGATGCGGCCCGCGGTGCACTGCGCGGCGTCCGTGCGGATCGGCCACACATCGGCATCCATACCGGCCTCGTGGCTGGAGTGACCGGCGATGTCACCGCCGTGCTCCCAGCTGACGTCGCCGACGGGCAGCCGGCCGCGGCCGTACGAGGAGAATGCGGCCGCGGCGGCCTCCAGCTGGCCGACCGCCGCGCCGGTGCCCCAGTTGGCGCCGGTGTTGCCGTCGGGGTTCTGGTCGCACAGCGTTCCGGCGCCGAAGTTCACCGACTCGTAGTGCCACAGCAGATTGCGCCAGGTGTCGGGACCGACGATGCCGTCGGCGGTCAGGCCCGCGTGGCTCTGAAAGGCGCGCACCGCGGAGGCGGTGCCGGAGCCGAGGACCCCGTCGACGGTGAGGCCCGTGCCGCGCTTGGCGTTCAGCAGCGACTGAACGGCCTTGACCTCCGGACCGCTGTCGCCCTCGCGGACGGTGCTGATCACCTTGCCCCAGGTGGCCGGGCCCACGATGCCGTCGGCCACGAGACCGTTCGCGCCCTGGAACGCCTTCACGGCCGACACCGTGCCCGAGCCGAACACCCCGTCCGTGGCGAGGCTGTGACCGCGCGCGTTCAGCAGATGCTGCAGTGCGACGACGTCGGAGCCCCGGTTCCCGGTGCTCTGAGTCGGATAGAAGGCGCCGGCAAAGGCCTGCGCGGGCTGCCCGAGGCCGAGCAGAAGGGCCAGCGCCGTGGTCAGCAGGACGACAAGCCGCGGCAGGGACAGAGGAGTTCTGGCTGTGGACAGGGACATACCCGCTCGCTCCTTGGGATGGGGTGCCTTGGGCAGAACGACACATCATCGGCACGCGCAGCCGTCCACCGAGTGTCCCGGAGGGTGATTCGAGATATCCCGGGACGGCTGGGACGTGAACCGCCTGCCCGACACCTCGACCTCCTCACGGAGGAAGAATGTTGACCATGTGACCAGTGGTGCCCATGATGTGGCCAGTCGTGAACGGAACGGGGGAAGCCCATGGTACGGGAGACGGACGGCACCGCAGGAGCGACCGAGCCACGGGCGGCGCTTGCCGCCGAGATGCGTCGCATCAAGGAGGCATCGCAGCTCAGCTTCGGCCGCCTGGCGGACCGTACGCACTACAGCAGGTCCTCCTGGGAGCGATTCCTGAACGGCAAACAGCTGCCGACGAAGGTTGCCGTGGAGCAGTTCGCGGGCGCGGCGGGCGCGGATCCCACGCCGTTGCTCGAGCTGTTGCAGGCGGCGGTGTCCGAGGCACAGAAGGAACGGCCGACGGAGCAGGAAGCATCCAGAGCCCCGCTCTCGGCGGCGGAGCCCGTGAGAACGGACCAGCTGCCCCCTGTTGAGGTACGCGAGCCCGAGCCGTCACTGAGCGAACCCGAACCCGAACCCGAACCCGAGCCGCTACGGCGCGAACCTGAGCCGCCCACCCCGCAGACCGCACGTGCGGCCGCCGTTCCGGAGTGGCGGCGAACGATCCGTACGGCCGGCCTTCTTGCCCTCGGTGCTCTGCTCGGCGGAGGCGCCACCGCGCTGGCGATCGGCCCCGTGAGCGGGCAGGACATGCAGAGCGGCTGGATCGCGACGCGGCAGGAACCACAGTCGGCACTGCGGCCCCAGGAGTCGCACCCCACCCGAAGCGGTTCGGCCGATCTGGCCGAGGCGGAACCGGGCTGCCGCGAAAGCAACTGCATCGGCCGGGAGCCGCAGTCGATGGACTGTCAGTGGGACGCCGTCACCGTCCGCTCGCTCTGGCTGCGCGGCATGCACATTCAGCTGCGGTACAGCGCCGACTGCCAGGCGGTCTGGGGCCGGATCGAGAACGGCACGCTCGGCGACTCCGTCACCATCAAGAACAAGTGGGGCCGGGAACAGTCCGCAGTGATCCGGGTGGGTACCGACACGTATACGCGCATGCTCGCCGTCTCCCGCGAGGCCCCGCACGACACGGTCGTCATCTGCGGCGCCATCCCCAGCCAGCGCGAGACGGAATGCTCACCGCTCGCCACGGTGCAGCCCTAGGGTGCCCCGCGCGCCCGCCCGCGGCGCTCCCTGTGCGGGTAGCGCCGGGGTGAGCCCAAAAGCCGCCAGTACTTGATCTTGTTGCCCCGAGAGGTCTTGGTTGCTTACTCGGTCTCCGTGTTCTGGAGTACCTGGCCCTGGAGCCGTTGACGGAGGTCCGCTTCTTCGGCCGTGATCGGGTCTTCCGGGCGTCGGATGCGGGCTCGGCGGGGGCGGGGGATGTCGTCGGCGTCTTGGAGGTCGGCGAAGTCGGCGTGTGCCTGGGCGACGGCCTCGGGGTACACCTCCCTCTTCTCGTACTCAGCGAGCGCACGGTAGATGCTCGCGACGCTGGGGGCCTGGCCCTTGCGCTTTCCGGTGGGGATGATCAGGTCGGGTTGGATCTGCTCGACCGATTCGCCGTTCGCGCGGCGCCGGAGCACGGTGTGCAGCATGTCGTCGGTGATGACGGGCGGGCGGCCGCCGTGCTTGCCCTTGCGGGCCGCGGTGTCGAGCCCTTCGAGGGTCGACTCGCGGATGTTCTCCCGCTCGGTCTCGGCCATTATCTTGAGCCGCCCGGAGGGCGTCTTTGATGTTCAGCAAGGTCACCGGAAGCCCTGTGATCTGCTGTTGTGACGTGGTTATCTCTGGCTTCA
>NZ_JBSFYR010000183.1:0-6536 GCF_053599875.1 Streptomyces sp. NPDC005151
GACGACAGGTTCGACGAGGGCGACCGGTACTGACGGAGCCGCTTGCGCCATAGGGAAACTCCGGCCCGTCGGAATCGGGCCGGAGTTTCCGGCATACGGGGGCATTCCCCGGCAGACCCCCGGGCCCCGCGCGGCCACACCCACGCCCACCACACCCATGGTGCAGCCCGGCAGCAGCAGCGCGTCCTAGTCGTCGGACGTGGCGTCGGACACCAGGCGCTGGACGGTGACGGTTCCGGCCGGGTCCATATCGGATCGGCATGCCTGGATGCCGCCGTCGTACGAACTGCTGGGAATTCTGGCTCGCGCCAAACCTGAGGCGGGTCAGTATCCGGGTCGTCGTGGGTCCATTGCCCCGCGTGCCCGGTGGGCAGCGTCCTTGCAGAACCCTACCGGGCATACTCCCGCCACGGTCACCTCGGCAGGCGACGCGGGGTGCGGTCGCCGCAGAGTCCGGCAGGTTGCAGGACTCGGCTATGTCGCCATCGCGCCGAACCTCTACCACCGCTCCGGTCTGGAGACCGCCGGAGGTTTGGCCGCCGGCGATGCCAATCGGGAACGTGGCTTCGAACTGCTTGGCCGGCTGACCCGTGACGGCGTCGAGGCGGATCTGCGCGCCGCCCTCGCCTACGTTCGCGAGCATTCGGACGCAACCGAGAAAACCGGAATGCTCGGCTTCAGCCTCGGCGGCCACATCGCGTACTTCGCCGCAAGCCGGCTCGATCTCGCAGCAGCAGCGATCTTCTACCCCGGCTGGCTGCCCGTCGCGGGCACCGCGCTGAGTCGTCCGGAACCGTTGCTGGAGGCCACCAGCGGCACTGCCGACCACGACGTCCGGGTGCTCATGTTCTTCGCAGAGCTCGACCACGTCATCGACGCGGAGCAGCGCACGCAGATCAGTGATGCGCTCACGGCGTCCGGCGTACGGCACGAGGAAGTTGTGTACCCGGGCGCCCAGCACGCCTTCTTCTTCCCCGGACGCGAACCCTACGACAAGGCGGCCGCCGACGACTCGTGGGCCCGCGTGAGCGAACTGTTCGCCACCGAGTTCGGCCGGTAGTACGCCCCCGGGGGTGCTCGACCGGTACATCGCCGACGGGCGCTTGGGGTGTCCCGCGCCGTCGCGCGGGCCGCCTGCTGCAATGGCGCCATGAAGGGCGTGGGGTCCGAGAACATGGAGCTCCTGCAGGCATCGCCCAGCAGAGACAGGCTGGAGTTCTCGGGCATATGGGCATGTTGGTACGCCCCCTGGAACTCCGGTCCCGTGGAAGGGCGCGTCAACCGCATCATTCTGTGGAATCAGATTCGTCAAGTCCGCAGGGTCAGTGGGTGTGGTCAGTCAGGCTGCTGGATAGCGGGAGTGACAGGTTTTCCGTCGAGGGCCATGGCGGTGCTTCGGGCCCTCGCCGCCAGGTCAGGTGGACCTGGACGAAGCGAGCGGGATCTTCTTCGACGCTGAACAGCACTTCGTCGCACTGACCGCATCGGGCAACTGCGATGACGGGCTTGCCGAAGAGAGGATGCCCTTCGCTGACCTCTGCTTGCAGTTCAGCCTCCAGGGTTGCCCTGACCTGGGGTTTGGGCACGAGTATCCAGGGCTCGGGCAGCGGCTTCGGTTCCCAGTCGAACAGGTAGTCGTAGCGGGAGTCCACCCCGCTGTCAGCCCAGGGCCGCGAAGAGCCCTCGGGTCGCCAGGCGAGGCGCCAGCAGGCCCCGCAGCGCCGAATTTCACGCACCGGAGGGCGACGGAGCCTCGCGTGCTCAGCGGGTGGGGCCTGCGACAGGGTGCGGCCGGAGAGTCCTTCGCCGCAGGACGGGCAGATATCCATGGCCTCAGCATGGCTGATCGGGTCCGCACGGTCCCGTGCGGGCGGTGAGGTCGATGATGGGCAGGAGCCGGGCAGCGCTCGGCGCCTCGATCTGGCGTGGTGTCGGGCCGGCCGGAGTGGGTGTGTCGGCGAGGCGGTCGAGGAGACGGTCCAGGGCTGCCTGGCCGTCCTCGATGGCTTCATGCTCGTCGTCGGTCAACGGGATGGACACGGCCATCTTCTGCAAGTTGCTCTTGGCTTCGAGGAGTTGGGATCGCGTGGAGTCCTTGGGGGTGTAGAAGTCGCAGCGTGCGCAGGCCATGCGGTGCTGGCACTGCTCGAAGAAGGTGTAGCCGCAGTAGCCGTGTCCGAGGTCGTAGTGCTGCCAGGGCTCGCCGGCCGCGGCGGCACCGGAGGCGACCGCGTCGCGGTCGACCAGGACCTCGATGGTGCGCACGTTGCGCTCGAAGTAGCCGGCTTCGGAGTAGGCCCTGGACAGGGTGTTGGGTGTGATCTTCGCGTAGTACTGGGTGGATTGCGGTGATCGGTGTCCGAGCCAGGCCTGCAGCTCGAACAGCGTCATCGGTTCCTTGGCGTTGTAGAGCTGGCTGGCGATCGTGGACCGGGCGCGGTGGCTGGTGATGTTGCCGCGGACGTCGGCGGCCGGGACTCCGGCTTTGCGGCAGAGCATCGGGATGACCGTGTTGTTGATGTAGCTGGTGGAGACGCGGCGGGCCCGGACGGCGAACAGCGGGTCGACCAGCTCACCGGTGCGGCGGTCGGTCAGCTTCGGCTGGTCGGGGCGCACTGCCTGCCAGGCGTCGACGGCCTGCCCGAGGATCGGGTCGACCGGCTTGGTGAAGGCGGTGCCGGTCTTGTGGGCGGGGACGTCGAGCAGGCAGACCGCGTCGCGGGCCAGGACCTGCTGCGAGTCGCCGGCGATCGGTGCCCCGTCCTGCTGCCAGCGGACGCAGCCCACCCTCAGCCGGGCGATCTCATTGCTGCGTTGGCCGGAGAACAGCCAGGTCAGCGTGACAGCGCGGACCAACTCGAAGGGGTAGAAGTGGCCGGCGCGGGTCTGGGGAAGGTCGGCTGGCTCAAGGTTCAGGCCCGCCCACAGCAGCTTCGCCCAGACCTCGTCGGCGATGACCCTGGGGTCGGGCCCCAGCAGGGCGGTGATGCTGCGGGGGATGGCCAACGCGCGCAGGGGGTCGAAGCGGCGGGGCAGCCACTCCCATTCCTGGCAGTCCCGGAAGAACGTCCGCAGCGCGGTGATCTGCCCGGCCTTGCTGGGTGCCTCCAGCGGCTTGCCGAGGCGGTCAGCGAGTCCGATCGTGCGCTGGACGTAGTCGCCGACGTTCATCCGGTCCAGTGCGGCGATCCACGAAGCGCAGGTCTGCCGGGTCCAGTGGGCCGGATCGGCGGCGTCGGGCAGTTCGGCGGCGAGCCACCGGCCGACCTTGAGCAGGTTCGAGCGAACGCCGCCTCGGACGCGCGGGGTCAGCGTGGAGGTGGCGTGCCAGCGGTCGGCCCACTGTTCCCAGACCTGTGCGCCACCGGTGGCCCGGGCCGATTGGCGGCCGGTGCCGGAACGCGGAGGACCGCAGAATCCGAGCTCGGCCACCGCCCGCTGCATCGCGTGCAGGGTGTTCAACCGGCTGCCCTCCAGCAGCCCGTCGCGGCGGACCCGGTCGAACAGCGTGTCGTCCAGGTTCTCAAGGTGCGGGTTGCGGTTGAGCAGGAACATCTGGCAGGCCACCATCGGCAGCAAGGTGTCCTCCGCGGCGCCCAACCGGTAGCCCCAGGCGCCCAGGACCGCGCGCAGTCGGGCGATCTCGCCGTTGACGCGGTCGCGTCCGAAGATCCGCCAGGCCAGGGTGAGCCGCTGGAAGCTACCGAGCCGGTGGAACTCGTTGAAGGAGCCGAGGAGGTAGGCGTGCGCCGCGAGATAGGGGCGGACCTCGTCGCCTGCCCAGGCGGGCGCGTTGCGCCGGAACTCGGCCTGGGTGCGGCCAAGCAGGTGGAACCATTCGTCCTCGGTCCAACCCCAGAAGGTCCGCCCGCTCTCCGCGCACTGCGTCAGCAGCACCGCGACCACGTCGAGCATGGCCCGTCGGCGGTGCGGGGTCGACGGGGAGTCGAGCGCGGCGTTGACCTCCTCCAGCGGGCCCAGCAGCCTGGCGATCACGCGCCAGCCCGGCGCGGACGGGTCGTGGTAATGCAGTCGCCGCAGGTTGCGCACGCCCAGGTCGGACACGGCCCTGGCCTCGGCGGGGCGCAAGACCACGGCGGCCTCCTCCCGGGGCGGGGCTATCGGCCAGGACCAGCGTCCGGTCCAGTCCTCGACGACGCGGGCCGGCAACGGCGCGGTCATCGCAAGCCCCCCGCCGACGCGCTGTCCCCGGCCGTGAGCATCTGTATGCGCCAGGCGTGGATGTGCTCCATGCCGCGGGCCAGCTTGTCGGCCAGGTCCCGGCCCGACAGGTGGATGTACTGGAGCGTGGAGTCGGTGTTGCGGTGGCCGGCGAAAGTCGCGATCGTGTGCAGTTCCCAGCCCATCCGGGCCAGATCGGTCAGACACAGGTGCCGGGTGGTGTGGGTGGAGAACCGCGGGACACCGGCCGCCAGAGCGATCCGGCGAACCACCTTCGACCACGTCCACAAGGTCAACGGCTGTCCGTGGTTGCGCCGGGACTCCGACAGGAACAACGGCCCCCTGGCCCGGCTGATGGTGGCCCGGTGAGCGAGGTAGGCCGACATCAGCACGCCGGTCGACGCCGAGTACGGCACCACGCGCTCCAGCCGGTTCTTCGTCGTCTCCGCGCGCACCCGCAGCGTCCGGTGGGCCGGATCGAGGTCGTCGGTCCGCAACGAGCACAGCTCCTCACGCCGCAGCGCGGCGTCGTAGGCCAAGGCCAGCATCAGCCGGTTGCGGACCGGCTCCTCCCGCGCGACCTGCAGAATCTCCAGCCACTGCTGTTCGCTGGGGATCCACGGCAGCTTCGTCAGCCGCGGCACCAGCCCTCGCTGCTGCCCGCCTCGCTGGCGGCCCGGGGTATAACGGCCCCGGCCCACCGGGTTCGACTCACGCAGCCCTTCCTCCATCAGGAAGTCGTAGAACAACCGCACCGGCACCAGTCGCTGCTGGATCGTGGCATTCGCCAGTCCCGCCCCCGAGTCGATCGAGAACACATTGGCACCCCGACGACTGGGCCGCTCGGTCAACTCCCGCACATACAGGGCAATGTGGGCGCGGGTGACGACCAGCGGATCGACGTCTTCGCGCTCGCACACCTCCAGGTACTCGGCCAGCCCGCGGGCATAGGCATCGATCGTCCGAGGCGCACGACCCAGGTCGCTCCACACCTGCAGCCAACCCGCTGCCCGCTCGTGCCGCCCCAGCACCGGCCACTTCTCCAGCACCGCAATGCCGCTCAAACCGTCTCCCAAGTCCGTGGTCACATCGAGGAGACAAGATCATCCCCGATCGGATTCCACGTAACTTTTAAGTGCGTTGTGGCAAAGGGAGTCCCTGTTCGATCCGCGGGGGCTTTTTCGTGTGCAGGGCATGATCGCGGAGGGGTAGGGGCAGGCAGCGGACGGCTTGTTGTTGGTCGAGGAGGGTGCGATGCCGTCGGTGCTGGGGTTGATGGAACGGCGTGAGGCGCGGGCGAGGCAGGAGCTGGAGTCCTGGACGGAGGTCCTGGAGCAGGCTCAGGCGGAGGTGGATGCCGCGCGGGAGCGGGTCGAGCGGGCCCGGGTGGGGCGTGAGGAGCTCGTGTCGGTGCTGGCCGAGGAGAGCGCGGTGAATACGCCGGTTTCCGGGCCGTCTGATGGCGAGGTGGCTGCCACTGTGGGATCGAGCGGCTCCGGCTCGGGGTATGACGAGCGGCCGCCGGTGTGGCGGTCGGGCATGGGTGAGGAGGTGCTCAGCGGCCTGTATCGGGAGGTGTTCGCCGCGGTGGTGGCCGCTTCGGAGCCGGTGAGCGGGGTGGAGTTGACGCGGGCGGTGGGCCGGGAGGCGGACATCAAGAACGAGGTGGAGAAGATCCGGCACCGTGCCTACGCGCTGGAGAAGCGGGGCTGGCTGGTGCGGGAGAAAAGCGGCCGGTTCACGCCCGCGCCGGTGTCCGGGGCAGTCGGTCGGGGCGTTTCTCCGGCCAGCGCGGGGCGTCCCCGGCCATCCGGCGCGACAGCCTGATCACGGCGGACCACCACACCATCTGCTGGTGGTGATCGGGGCGGCGTTCGTGGTCGCGGTTGAGGCGGCGTGAGCGGGAGAGCCAGCTCAGCGTTCGCTCCACCACCCACCTGCGGGCCAGGACGACGAAGCCGCGTTGTCCGTCGGAGCGGCGCACGACCTCGATCCGGACTCCGTGGCGGGCGAACGCCTTCGCCAGCGCCGGGCCCTGGTAGGCGCTGTCGACCCACACCAGTTTCAGCAGCCGGCCCGGCTGGTCCATGAACGTCTCCAGCAGCGCGGGGGCGGCCTTGGAGTCGTGGACGTCCGCCGTGGTCACGGTGACCTCCAGGAGCAGGCCCTCGGTGTCGGTCAGGATGTGACGCTTGCGCCCGTCACGTGATTTCCCGCCGTCGTATCCGCGACTGTCCTCGCCGACGGTCTCGGAGGCATCCACCTCCTAATGCTGTTGTCAAGCCGCTGTGGTGACTGGGAGTTCGCATTGGTAGCACCGTCCGTCACGTATCAAAGCCCACAGGACGTTGACC
>NZ_JBSFYR010000184.1:0-6256 GCF_053599875.1 Streptomyces sp. NPDC005151
TCAGCCCACCCGGCAGCGCGAACGCGCCATGAAAGGCTTCCGCAGCGTCGGCGGAGCCCAGAGATTCCTGGCCGCGTTCAGCGGCATCTCACCCCACTTCCGACCCCGCCGCCACCGGATGACCGCCACCGAATACCGCACCGAGATGACCACCCGCTTCGCCACCTGGGACCAGATCACCGGCGCCGCCGGCCTGCCTGCCGAAGCCTGAGCACCAGCCCGGAACCCCGGCCCCACCACACCCCGACGCACCGTCAGAGACCCACGCAGCCAACAACGTGACAGCGCCCGTACGAGGCCATCGTCAGCTTCTTTCCGGGCCGGTGAGGTGCGGCCACAGCAGCTTGAGGTCACGGGCGACCCGACCGGCCAGGACGTCGGGGTCGTTGGCCGTCCACTGGTGAGCTGTTCCGATGGCGTCGGCGGCCTTCGTCCTGGGGGTGCTCTTGTGGGGGAATGAGCCGGACTCCGCGCGGGCGGTGAAGGTCGTCGGGGCCGGCGGGCGGGGCAGGAAGAGCAGCGGGTGGTGCGGGGTGAAGTCGAAGTGACCGAGGCCGGCAGCGGCCTCTTCGTCGAAGAGCTGCGGCTCGGTCCACAGACCGACGGTGACGACGATCCAGGTGTGCGGGCGGTCAGGGTCGTTGCACAGCCACAGGTCGAACGTGCCGACCAGCAGGTCCCCCTTCCACTTCCATACCTTCGCCCGCGGATCGAGTTCATCGGCCCCGTCCCGGCGCAGCGGGATCAGGGCGCGCTCGAGCGGGGCGATCAGATCGTCGTAGGCGGTCCGCATGGCCACGCTGCCGGCGTGGTCGTACGTCAACTCGCGGTCCGGCGTGATCTCCCACTTCAAACCGTCGGGAAGCTGGGTGGTCAGGTACTGGCGCAGCGGGGCAATGGCCAGCGGCAGGCCGTCCTTGTCGAGTCGGGCATGCTCGGTCGCGGGCAGGCGGACCCACCAGGCGTAGTACGGCGTTTCGTCGTCGTAGGAGTCGTAGTCGACGCAGAGTTCGTACACGCAGCCCAGCGAGGCGGCCAGCTCCGTCATCGTCTCCTGGGTGCGCTCGTCCAGGTCCGGATCCTCGCCCGCGAGCTGCTGCGGGTCTTGGACCTCCAGGCGCCACACCACCCACTCGAAGTCCTTGAAGTCCGTCACGCGCACGCGCCCCTCGGCTCGAGGGTGTAACCCCTGCTGTACCCGGCCAACGTCCCGCTCCCCTGCTTCGCCCTGCTCCGACAGTCCAGTACATCAAGGCCCACGGGACGGGCGGGAACGTTCGGCGGCATCCGGCCCGGACGAGCGACGCGCAGGGCCGGCTGAACCCGGCGCACCGGCTCAGTCGGCGTCAGGGTCGTATCCGAGGCTCTCCAGGAGACGGCGGCGTTTGTCAGCGATCACGCAATTCCCCATGCCATGCGGTTTCAGCGTCACGTAATTCCCCACCCCGACGGTCACGATTCCCCAGGGGGACAGCGACCGCGTGCGCGATGCATCGCTCCCCGACGGCGGTGGACTGCTATCCGATATCGATCTTGAACGTTGAGGTGCTGCCGTCCCGGGTGGTCAGGGTGACCGGTCCGAAAGTGATGATTGCGCTTGACGTGCTGCCGGGCCCTCGATAGAAGCCTGCCGCCTTGGTAATCCTGACCGCCAGAGCTGCGAGAGCAGCTGCCTTCTGCTCGTCGGCCTTGACCTTTGGCTCTGCGAGAGCAGGGTGGCCATTGGCCTCGGCCCAGTCGCGAACGGCGCGGGCGTCGCGACTCATCTCGGGCAGGATGCTCTCGTTGGCCCATGCCCACAGCCACGATTCCGACGAGGAGCTGTAGCTGCCCAGGAGCTGCGCCGGCGCGGTGGCAGTCCTGTCGGGGAACGTCCAAGTGATGATGCCGGTTCGCTGGTCGAGTCCCCACCGGTCCGCCGAACCCAGCCCCCAGGACATGTGCGCGCGCCAGCTGATCGATCATGTCTTCGCCCTGCAAGAGCAGCGTGCTCAGCCCATCCTGATCAGGGCCCTGCGCGGCTCCTTCCGACTTGTCAGCTCGCTTGAAGAATCCCATGCGGCGAAGTCTGCCAAGGGCGGCTCCGTCCCACGGCACCGACCTCGGCTCGGACCCGGTCCATCCAACCGAGCAGCTGGGGAATTACGTGACCGCAGGGGCGGGGCATTACGTGACCGTCCACAGCGTTCGGCTTCCTCATGTTCAAGGAGTGCTGCCAGGACGCGCATGTCGCGGTGGGAGGTGATCGCGGCCTTGAGCACGGCGGCGAGGACGTCGGGCGGCAGGGCCTCGGCCTGGGTGGTGGAGGTGCCGCTGAACGAGCGGTGATCACTGACCTTCGGCGGCGCGGTGGGCAGCCCGTAGTCGGCGATCTGCTGCTCGGTCACCGCCAGGCGCTCGAAGACGACCTCCGTTCCCGGGGCGTCCACGGCAGCGAACGCGGTGACATCCTCGGCCAGCGCGGAGAACAGGTGGACCCCGCTTTGGTCCCAGTCGGAGACGACGAAAACCCTCACCGCGCGGTGTCCGTCAGCAGCCGCCCGCAGCGCTGCTCCCCGTTTCGCCGGCAGCCCGTTGAATCCGCTGCCCGAAACAGTGCCTCCCGATCGGGTTAGGACGCCTTGGCGTCCCTTTCCAGGATCCCGCTGCGGACCGTGCTGCGGCAACGCCTCCGGGCAGGGCAAGCCTGCCGCACGGTGAGCTTGCCCAGGGTCCCCTTGGGCTTGCCCGGCACTCGTGACCGGTCACATGTCCGCGGCCGTGACCGGTGACCAGCCGTGTGACCGATCCGGGTTGCACCCATCGGCCAAACCGCACGTCAGCGGTGTGACCGATCCGTGCAACCCGGGTGTCCGGATCGGCCAGCCGGTCAGCGGCCAGCTCCCCCGGCCAGGCGGAACTCCACGGCCCCCACCCGTGCAGCGCCCGGATGCCGGCTACCCAGTGGTGCGGTCGGGATCTGGGAGCTCCGGCGGGAAATGCCGCTCCAGGATCTCCGCCCAGCGATGCAGGACAACGAAGCCGGTAGTGTCTGCCTGCGCCTGGACCAGCTCGCTCAGGGCGTCGACGAAGGGCTGGGCAGCGATGTCGGCGGGCATCGCGGCGGCGGCCTTCCTGAGCCGCTCGTGCGCGGCGGGGAAGACGCCCCAGGCCCACGCGTCCTGCTCTCGGACCCGCTTGCTTCCCTCCTCGAAGTTGATCTGCATGATCGCGAGCGCCGGGCAGTCCGGGGCGTGCCAGGTCTCGCTGATCCCGCCGCCGGTCTTCACGAACGCGATGCGAGTGTTGTCGGGGCCCGGCAGGGCGAAGCAGTCGGTGCACTCGACGCGTTCCGTCTCCGGCTTGTCGGTCATCGCGGAGCTCCCTTCGGTGGAGGCAGAGCCTGCCATCCCGATCAACGGGCGACCAGGGGTTTCCTCCGCCGCAGCCCGTCGGCCCCAGGGCTCGAAGCAGACCTCTTCCCCTCGGCTATCGCGTGGGAAAGAGGTGTCCGCGCACGGGACCGGCTTGCCCACAAGGGTTGACCTGCAGAAATGGGCGGTGTCCGATTTGGGGGGTCCACACCTCCGGCAGTACCTCCGGTCCCCCGCTGAAAGCAACCGTCCAGCCCACTGTCCAGCCGCCCTTGGGTGCAACTTCCCTCCCGGCCGCACGGCACCGCTCCGTCAGGGCCGGGCAAGCCCCTGACAGTTCAGACAGCCCGGATCGCGGGCGCGGCCTCCAGGCGATCCAGTCGTTCGTAGAGAGCGCGGACGAGGCGGGCGCGGTTCTGGACGCAGCGCACGGTGCCCTCCACCAGCGTCGCGGACAGCTGGCCTTCCGCCTCGCGCAGGACGACGTCGGCGAGCGCCCGGGGGCCGCTGCTCTTCGGCAGCTGGTCGGCGGTCCTATGCTGCCCTGGCCGTGCCCTGGGCGCGGGCCAGCTGCCGCAGCTCGGAGCGCGCCCCGGGCACCGAGCGGGCGGTGTTCCAGTGCGGGTGCCACCACAGCTGTACGGACAGGCGTAGCAGGCGGCGGCGCAGGGCAGTGGTGTCACGGCGGTGAGGTGCGGCGAGTGCTTCGTAGGTGGTGTTCCAGGCGGATTGCGTCTGCACCAGGTCCTCGGGCTTACCGATCGTAGAGTCGGCCAGATGGGCTCTGAACTGTGGGAATGAGTCGCGGACATGTCCGCGACGTGTCCTTCGATATGTTCTTCGAGGCTCCCTGCGCGACGCACTGCGAAAACTCGGCATCCCTGTCGAGAAAGGCCGCACCTCGGCCATCCGTCAGCTCGTCCTCCAGGCCCCGGCGCCCGTCATCGCCCAAGCACTGGGCTACCACGACAAGAGCACGACCCGTATCGCTACCGAGGCCGGAGCCCCCCGGGAAGAACTACGCACTAGATGATCAATTCCAAGGGATGCCTGCGGAGGGTGTGGGGTGGGCGGAGGCCGAAGCCACCGCGAGACGGTCAGGCGGCGGGTTGCCGGCCCTGGTTGTCGAGGTGGCAGCGGGCGGTCAGGCGTCAGGGTCGACTTCGGGGTGCGTGAACCGCACGGGCTTGCCCAGCGACCGGGCGTAGGCGATTTCGGCTCGGGTGCTGTCTCCGATGTAGTCGCCGACTACGAGCACCTCATCAGCGAGCCGGATCTTCGCCCGGTGCAGATCGTCGAGTCGAACCTTCAGCGCCTCGGCCTCGACAGGATCGGACCAAAGTTCGTGCGGCGACTTCATGTCACAGCCCGGTTTGACGACAATCTTTCCGGCTTTGGTCTCCCGCAGATCGGCCTCGTTCATCTCGGTCATGAAGCGGGTGGAGCCGCAGATCACGACGATACGCGGGAGGCTCAACAGCTTCTTCGCGTCGGCGAGCTTCTCCTCGGGGGTGAGCAGTTGCGGGTATGACACTGGTTCCTCCTGGTGGTGTGGTCCAAGGGGTGCCTGCGGAGACGAGAACGAGGGTGTCCAAGATCGTTTTGTGACGAACGACGTGGACACCCTCGCGACAGCACTCTATGCGACGACCGACGACATGCTGAAGGAGCATCCCGACCTGGCGCCGTGGCGCCCGCCGGTCGGCATTACGCCCCGCCTGAGCGATGCCGAACTGGTCACCCTCGCCACGATGCAGGCCATACTCGGCTACACCTCCGAGGCCAAATGGCTCCGCCATGCCCGTGCCCACCTGCGCCACCTCTTCCCCTACCTGCCCCAGCAGCCCGGCTACAACAAGCGGCTGCGCAAGGCCGCCGGTCTGATGCGAAGCGTCAACCGGATCCTGGCCACCACCACCTCGGTGTGGAGCGACGACGTATGGGTCGTGGACTCCACCCCGGTGGAATGCGGCCGCTCCCGCGAGACCGTCAAACGCTCCGACCTGGCAGGTTGGGCCGAATACGGCTACTGCGCCAGCCACAGCCGCTTCTTCTGGGGCCTGCGCCTGCACCTGGTCTGCACCCTTCAGGGCCTGCCCATCGCCTTCGCCCTGACCGGGGCCAAGGCCGACGAACGCGAGACCCTCCTTGACCTCCTGGCAGCCGAATGCGAGCTTCTGCGAGAGCGCCCCCGACAGACTCTCATCGGCGACAAGAACTACTTCGGCCGTGGTTTCGAACGCGAACTGTCCGAGCATGGAGTCCAGTTGCTGCGGCCTGCCCGTAAAGGTGAACGGGAACGGCCTGGCGCAGCCCTGTTCAAGCCGCTGCGACAGGTCATCGAATCGATCAACGAGACCTTCAAGGGACAGCTTGACCTCGAACGGCACCGAGGGCGCACACCCGGAGGTGTCATAGCCCGCGTCATGCAACGCATCCTCGCGCTGACCGCCGCGATCTGGCACAACGACGCCACCGGACAAACCGTCCCACGATCACTGATCGCCTACGATCACTGACCCCTTGGAATAGATCATCTAGGCGACCACACACGCTGAACGTTCCCCTTGAACTACGCGCCGGGCGAAAGATCACACCGCCCGGCTGCTTTCACCCCACAGTGGTGACCATGCTGAACCGAGTAGCCGTCCTGTCCGACATCCACGGAGTCCTGCCGGCCCTGCAGGCAGTGCTCGCCGAACCAGACGTCAGCACCGCCGATCACATCGTGCTCACCGGCGACATCACCGCCGGCCCGCAACCCACCCAAGTTCTCGACCTGCTGACCAGCCTCGGCGACCGCGTCATCGGAACCCGTCAACCTGTTTGAGTCGGTTTGTTGATGTTTTTAGCTTGCTGCGATTTCTGTCTCGTCGGTCTGCTGGGCCGGCTTGTTGATCCAG
>NZ_JBSFYR010000185.1:0-6236 GCF_053599875.1 Streptomyces sp. NPDC005151
CCGATCTACGTCGCTCTCGCGGTGACCGTGGAGGGCACGAGGGAGATCCTCGGACTGTGGGCCGGTGATGGCGGCGAGGGCGCGAAGTACTGGCTCCAGGTCCTGACCGAGATCAAAAATCGCGGCGTTGAAGACGTCTGCATGGTTGTCTGCGATGGACTGAAGGGTCTGCCTGACGCGATCGCGACGGTCTGGCCCCAGGCGATCACGCAGACCTGTGTGGTCCACCTTCTGCGGGCATCGTTTCGATACGCGGCCCGGCAGGACTGGGACAAGATCTCGAAGGCACTGAAGCCCGTCTACAGCGCGCCGACCGAGGACGCCGCGACCGAGCGTTTCCTGGAGTTCTCCGAAGCATGGGGCAGGAAGTATCCGGCGATTGTGCGGCTGTGGGAGAACGCGTGGGCCGAGTTCGTGCCCTTCCTCCAGTTCGACACCGAGATACGCCGGATCGTCTGCACCACGAACGCCATCGAGTCCGTCAACGCCCGCATCCGCAAGGCCGTCCGCGCCCGCGGCCACTTCCCGAACGAACAGGCCGCGTTGAAGTGCGTCTACCTGGCCGTCATGAGCCTGGACCCCACCGGCCAGGGGCGCAAACGCTGGACCCAACGATGGAAGGCCGCACTGAACGCCTTCGACATCACCTTCGACGGCCGGCTCACCGCCGGACGCCGCTAAAGAAATCCGACCGAGTTCCACCGTTAGCTGTACAGACCCGCGCCTACTTCAGGTGACGTGACGTCCCCCGGTCACGCGCTTGGTGGGGGCAGAGCAGGCGTGGTGGGTATCCGACGAGCGTTCGGTGATGCGAGGGAGGCGGCGCCGGGTGGTGCGCTGTGCGAGCACCAGCAGCTCGCAATTACGCTGCTGCTGGTTGGGGTGAGCGGCCGGGCCGGCGTGCCGTGGGGGTGCCAGAGCGGGGAGGCGGGCAGCTAGGGGTAGGCGAGGGCGTGGTCGATGTCGCTGCTGGTGACCATGGAGCCTCCGTCTCGGACAGCGGCTTTGGGCTTCGCCTGCGGGTCACGGCCGTAGGTGGAGCAGGTGCTGGAGGACTTCGTCCACGAGCTGTTGAGATGGTCGCCAGGCCGAAAGGGCGCTCGTGGCGGGCAGGGGCAGCGGCAGTTCGTGCATTTCCTCAGGGACCAGGTGGTGGGCAGTCGCGGCTCACGAAGTGCACCGTCCACCCGGGTCTGCTCAACACCCGCGGACCGTACGACATCTCCGTCAATCACACGGCGCGCAATAGTCGGGAACCGCCGTACTGGCCGATGCCTGGCGACCGAACCGCTACTCACGCCAGGGTGACGTGCATGCCGCCGTCAGCCAGGACCTCAAGGACCTCGGCAAAAAGGGGCTCTCCTGTCGCTTCCGTGGGTCGCTGACCTGGGGCGATAAGCAGAACACGCCGTACCCGGGGTACGTTTCGACTGCTGAAGGTACGAAACGAATAAACCTGGATACGGCGTGCAAAGTAAGAGGATATGGGTTCGGTTGCTCGGTGTCGAAAAGACGCTGATCGAGCAGGTCGAGGCCGAGGAGGCCGACTCCGAGGGCAGTGTCGGTGGTGAGCTGGTGATCGTGACGCATGTCCGACCGGCGAAGGGCCACAGGCAGCGGTGCGGGATCTGCCGGCGCAAGGTGGCGAAGTACGACGCTGGTGAGGGACGCCGCCGCTGGCGGGCCCTGGACCTGGGCGTCATCCAGGCATTCCTCGAGGCCGACGCGCCCCGGGTCGCCTGCCCCGAACACGGCATAGTGGTCGCCTCGGTTCCCTGGGCGAGGCACGGCGCCGGACATACCCTGGCGTTCGACGCGCAGGTGGCCTGGCTGGCGGCCTGCTGTTCCAAGACGTCCGTCACCCAGCTCATGCGGACCGGCTGGCGCACGGTGGGCAACATCGTCGCCCGGGTCTGGGCGGACGTCGAGAAGTCGGTGGACCTGTTCGCCGGGCTACGGCGGATTGAACCGCCCCGGGTTCGGTAGAGATCTCAGATTGTGGTTGTGACCTGGTGTTTCGTGGATTCCATGTAGTGATTGACCTCGTACTCGACGGGCGGGACGTGGCCTATCTCACCGTGGAGTCGGCGGTGGTTGTACCAGTCGACCCCCTCGGCGGTGGCCAGCTCGACCTGGGAGAGCGCCTTCCAGGGCCGCTGTGGTTTGATCAACTCGGTTTTGTACAGACCGATCGTCGATTCCATCAGGGCGTTGTCGTAAGCGTCGCCGACCGAGCCGATAGAGGCAGCGATGCCGGCGGTGTCCAGGTGCTCGGCGAGCTTGAACGATGTGTATTGCGACCCGGCATCCGAGTGATGAATCAACTTTCCTGACTGGATGGGGTGTTGGTCGCGGTCGCGTTGCCAGACAGCCATCTCCAGAGCGTCCAGGACGAAGACGGTCTCCTTGACGGTGGCGGCCGACCAACCGACGATCCGGCGGGAGAACGTGTCCACGACGAACGCGACGTAGACCACCGCTGACCAGGTCTTGACGTGGGTGAAGTCCGCCACCCAGCAACGATTCGGAGCGATGGCGACGAAGTTGCGGTCGACCAGATCCGGGGCCCGCTCGACCTGCCCGCCGGGAATCGTGGTGATGACACGCTTGCCGCGCACCGCACCCTGGATACCGAGCTCCCGCATCAGGCGCTCGACGGTGCAGCGGGCCACCGCATGCCCCTGCCGGTTCAGCTCCCGCCAGATCTTCCGGGCGCCGTAGACACGGTAGTTGGACGTGTGGGCCTCCTGGATCAACTCCTTGAGCTCCGTGTCGCGTACGAAACGGGCGGAGGGCGCTTCCAGGCGCTTCTTGTGGGCGTAATAGGTGGAAGGGGCGATCTTGCAGTCGTGCTCGGTGAGCGTCCTGCAGATCGGCTCGACGCCGCCGAAGCGGGCCCGGTGCTCGTCGATGAACGCTACGAGCGTGTGTGTGGCCGGTCGAGCTCGGCCGCGAAGAAAGACGCCGCGGCTTTCAGGATGTCGTTGGCCCGCTTGAGCTCGGCGTTCTCCTTCTTCAACGCCTTGAGCTGGGCGGACTCCTCCGATGTCGTGCCCGGGCGCGCGCCCGCATCGATCTCGTGCTGCTTCACCCAGTTCCGCAGCGTCTCCCGGGAGCCAATACCGAGCTTCTCGGTCACCGCCTGCAGAGCGGTCGTCTCGTTCGGGTAGCCGTCGCGCACCTCGGCGACCATGCGCACCGCACGGCGGCGGAGCTCAAGCGGATAACGGGAAGGTCGTGCCATGACTCGATCCTTTCATGAAATCGAGTCTCCACCTGACACGGGGCGGTTCACTAGGTTGAATCACGGGCCGAACGAAAACGGGACATCCGGAACAACTGGCCATGAGGCAGGTCCGCCGGGCGGCTCCACCCCCCACGGGAAGGACGCCCGGCGGACCGGTCAGGACGTGATCAGCGCACGGCGTACGCGTCGTTCACGGTCTGGATGACGGAGTTGCCGTTGGCGTCCGTCAGTTCGGTCTTCAGGGTGACCGGCTTGCCGTCCGCGCCCGCGTGGTTCACGGTCGCGGTCCACCGGCCGTCCTGCTGTGCGGTGGTGGCCTGGGTCCAGGTCTCGCCACCGTCGTACGAGTAGGAGACCTTGGCCGCGACCAGCTTGCCGGGGGTGTAGCCGGCGTGGCCGGTGACGCTCAGGCCGATCGTCTGACCGTCCTTCGCCGGAAGGGTCTTGAGCCCGTCGGTGTCCAGGTCGTAGCCCGGGAAGAGCAGCGGAATCCCCTGCGAGTACACGTTCTCGTCCCGCTCCGAACGGAACTTCCAGGTGGTCTCGATGCTGGTGGACCGCTTCCACACGGCGGCGGGCGCACCAATCTTGGAGGTGTTCATGGTGAGTTCGTACGCGGCGTCCTCGGCAGGGACTGTGAACACCCCGAACGGGGAAGTGGACGTGCCCAGCACCTTGCCGCCGCTGGTCAGCCGCATTTTGCCGATGTCGCCGAAGTCACCCTGGACACCGGCGTGCTCGGTGTCGCTCCAGAAGCCCGGGGCGACGCCGATCAGGTTGTCCTGCCGCTCGGCGGCGAGCTGGACCTTGCCCGCGGTGTCGCGCGGGGCGGCCGGGGCCGGGATGCCCCGGTACCAGCTCTCCGTGCGCTTCGAGCCTGCCGTGTATGTGCGGGACTGGTCGACCATGAACTCGCCCCAGGGGGGGCTGGAGGAGAGGGCCCGCGTCCAGACGGTGTCGCCCGCCGAGTAGTACTCGGTGCGCTTGCCGGGAACGGCGACGGTGTCGAAGGCGGCGGAGTAGCGCCCGCCGTACGGCCGGTCGATGATCATCGTGTCGACGTAGTCGGCCGCGACGCCCATCGCCTCGTACGTGGCGGTGGACTTGCCGAGCTTGCTGTCACTGACCTTGTACGTACGGTCCGAGGTGATCGGGCCGGTCTCGGGGAAGGCGAGGTTGTAGATGAACGGGCTGGCGGCGGTGGCCTTCCAGCTCAGCTTGACCGGGCCGGCGGCCAGGGCGGCCTTCAGGGCGTCGGCCTCGCTCGCCTCGATGCCGAGCAAGGGCAGCGGCCCCGTCCCGAAACCGACGGAGGGCCGCCAGGGGCCGGCGGACGGGCGGTACGCGATGACCGCCTTCGCGCCGGCGGCCTTGGCGTTCAGCGCCTGGGTGCCCATGAAGCCGTCGTCGGCAACCTTGACCAGGGCGATCTTGCCCGAGACACCGGCGGACTCCAGCTCGCCGGGGGTGCCGGTGCCCGCGTCGACAAGCGCGGCTTCGCCCGTTCCGTCGAGGTTGGCGAAGCCGGTGCCGGCCACTCTCGGGTGGAGTTCGGCGCCGCCGACGACGGAGAGCTTCTCGATCTGCGGGGCGTACGCTCGCCAGGCACTGTCGAACTCGAAGTCGCCGTCGCTCGCCCTGCCCTGGATGTCGACCAGGTAGTTCTTGACGAAGCGGCTGCCGGTGATGGAGCCCGAGTGCAGCCAGACGTCGTCCCAGCTGCGGCCGAAGGCGAGGGTCGTGGAACGGTTCTCGGACGCGCGGTCCTCGGTCCTCACCTGGATCCGATGCGCCTTGCGGGCGTCGAGCACCAGGGTGGTGTCCTTGGTGACGTTCAGCTGCGGGCGCGCCAGGTAGCCGACGGACTCGACGAACCTGCCGGTGGCGTCTTTGAGGTCCGGCGACATGATGAAGCTGGAGACGAAGTAGGCGCCGGGACGCACCTGGTACACCTGGTCGGCCGCGCCGCCGTTGAAGCGACGCTCGCCACGGGCGGTGTCGGTGCCGATGACGTCCAGCGAGGAGGAGCCCGTGGCGGGCTTGCCGGTGCGGTCGACCAGCTTGACCCGCAGGGTGACGGTCTCCGCGCCGACGTACAGCGAGAACGGGGTGGAGACCTTGACGCCGTCGGCGCCGGTGGCCAGCACGCGCCCGGTGACATCGCCGTACTGGGCGGCCTTCAGCTGCGCGGTCGGGTCTATCTGCAGCGGGACCTTGACGGTGGCTCCGGCCGGGACGGTGACACTGCTCGCGTCGAGCTTCGCGATGGAGGAGCGGACGGCCGAGCCGTCGTTGCCGGTGACGCCCTGGACCTTCAGCGACAGCTTCACCGGCTCGGTGGCGGAGTTGGTGTAGGGGACGTCGACCGTGGTGCGGTCGGTCTTGTCCTGCGGCCAGTTGAAGGTGCCGCCCTGGACGGCGGGGGCGCCGACGACGGTGGTGTCGATGGCGGCCTTCACATCGAGGCGGCCGCCGCCGGTCTCTCGTACGTCGCCGGGGATGTCGCTCTTCGCGGACGACACGAGGGCCGCCTTGATCTGCTGAGCGGTCCACTCCGGATGACGCTGCTTCACAATGGCTGCGGCGCCCGCGACATGCGGGGTGGCCATCGACGTACCGGACATCGTCTGGTACGCGTAGACACCGCGGCCACCGGCCGCGGCCGCCGAGATGGCGACGCCGGGGGCGGCGATCTCGGGCTTGAGGGTGTGCGAGCCGATCACGGGTCCGCGGCTGGAGAACCGGGCCGTGGAGTCGTCGCGGTCGACGGCACCGACGGTCAGCGCGCTCGGAGCGCAGCCCGGCGAGGAGACGGTGTTCGATGCCGGGCCCAAGTTGCCGGCCGCGATGACGAACAAGGTGTTCTTGCTCTGGGAGAGTTCCTCGGCGGCGATGCTCATCGGGTCGGTGCAGTCGCCCGGCGTCGCGCTGCCGAGGCTCATGGAGACGACGTCGGCCTTCTGGTCGACGGCCCACTGCATACCGGCGA
>NZ_JBSFYR010000186.1:0-6190 GCF_053599875.1 Streptomyces sp. NPDC005151
CGCCATTGTCACCCACCAGGCCGATCGGCCCACGGGCAGGTTGCCCCGACATCACCGACCGCCCACCCGGTGAACCTTCCCGGTCACAGCACTAGCGTGCAGGGCATGAGTACTCCCGACGCGACCGCTCCCATGACCGAAGCCACCGTTTCGGCCGCACACCCCCGATTCGCCGAGGCCCTGCGCGAGCTGGGTCTCGATGTCGAGATCCGCCGCTTCCCGGACGCCACCCGTACCGCCGCCGAGGCCGCCGCGGCCATCGGCTGCGAGCTCAGCGCCATCGTCAAGTCTCTGATCTTCGAGGCCGACGGGGCTCCCGTGCTGGTCCTGATGGACGGCTCCTCGCGGGTCGACGTGGAGCTCGTACGGCGGGAGCTGGGCGCCGGGAAGGTCAAGCGCGCCGGGGCCGATCTGGTCCGGGAGACCACCGGCTACGCGATCGGCGGTGTGCCGCCCTTCGGCCACCGTACGAAGACCCGGGTGCTGGCCGACCGCGGGCTGCTCGACCACGACGTGGTGTGGGCTGCGGCGGGCACCCCGCACACGGTCTTCCCGCTCGATCCCAAGGCGGTCATCGGGCATGCCGGCGGCACCGTGGTGGATGTGCGCGAGCAGTCCAAGTGACGTAGAAGCACCGGCGGGACGGCAGACGCGGGCGCGGGTGCCGGTGCAACCCGCGCAGCCCGCTGGGCCGCCCGCCGGCCTCAGTCCTGCGCGATCGCCCTCCGGAAGCCCGCGTTCACGGCGAGCAGCCCGCCGTCCACCCGCAGCGTCGTCCCGGTGATCCAGGCAGCGTCGCGGGAGGCGAGGAAGGCGACCGCCGCCGCGATGTCGTCCGGTTCGCCGACCCTGCCGAGGGGGTAGATCGGGCTCACCCGGTCCAGTTCGTCGGCGCGGTCCGCCCACGCGTCCGTGCGGATCGTGCCGGGGGCCACGAGGTTGACGCGGACCCCGCGCGGGCCGGCGTGGCCGGCGAGCGTACGGGTCAGGCTGCCCAGGCCCGCCTTGGCGGCGCTGTAGGCGTGGTTGCCGAAGTCCTGCTCCCCGTTGACGGAGCCGATGTTGACGATCGCGCCCCTGCCCGACGCCACCAGGTGCGGCAGTGCCGCCCGTGAGCAGCGGTACGGGCCGGTGAGCGTGGCGTCCAGATCGCCCTGCCAGACGTCGTCGGGCTCGTCCTCGAAGAGCGGGGTGTCGGGTGTGCAGCGGTACGCGTTGTTGACCAGCACGTCGAGCCTGCCGAACGCCTCGACCGCACGGGCCACCGCCGCCTCGACCGCCGCCCGGTCGCCCACGTCACAGGGCAGCGCCTCGGCGGTGGCGCCCGTCTTCCGTATCGCCGCCGCCGTCTGCCCGGCGCGGTCACCGTCCAGATCGGTCACCAGGACGCGTGCGCCCTCGGAGGCCAGCCGACGGGCCGTGGCCGCGCCGATGCCCTGTCCCGCGCCCGTGATGAGTACGCCGTATCCGTCGAACCTGGAATCACCGGTAGAAGTCATAGCGCCGACCGTACTGCTCTGACCAGGGCCTGGGCACGGGGATCGGCGGTGACTCCCTTCTGCAGACCGTTCGTCACATAGCCGAGCGAGATGCCCGATTCGGGGTCGGCGAAGCCGAGCGAGCCGCCGCGGCCCGGGTGACCGAAGGAGCCGGGGGCGAGGAGCGGGGCGGCCGGGCCGTGCAGCATGTAGCCGAGGCCGAAGCGGGTGTTCACGACGAGCACCCGGTCCGGGCCCGCGGACTCCTCGGTGCGGGCGAGGGTGAGCGTGGCCGGGGCGAAGAGCCGGTGTCCGTCGACCGGGCCGATCATCGCGGCGTAGGCGCGGGCCAGCGCGCGGGCGGTCGCGATGCCGTTGGAGGCGGGGAGTTCGGCCGCCCGGTAGCCGGCGTCGTTCTCGTCGGGGAACGGGTCGATGGCGCCGAACGCGCGGCGGGTCAGCGACTCGGGATCACGGTAGGCGTCCACGACCGACCGCTTGGGGCGCATCCGCAGCGCCCCGCCGTTGCCGTCGAGGACGGGCGGCTCGACCGGTCCGATCCGGCCCACCCGGTGCGCCTCTTCCTCCGGGAGCCCGAACCAGAAGTCGAGGCCGAGCGGGCGGGCGATCTCCTCGGCGATCCAGCGGCCCACGGTGCGCCCGGTGACTCGTTGCACCAGTTCGCCGATCAGCCAGCTGTACGTCTGTGCGTGGTAGCCGTGCGCGGTACCGGGCTCCCACTGCGGGCGCTGCGCGGCGACGGCGTGCGCCCCGGAGCTCCCGTCGGCGGCCTCCTGGGGCGTCAGCGGCCGGTCGAGGGCGGGGACTCCCGCGCGGTGGGCGAGGAGGTGCCGCACGAGGACGCGCTCCTTGCCGGCCGCCTTGAACTCCGGCCAGTACGTGCCGACCGGGGCGTCCAGGTCCACCTGTCCACGCTGGTGCAGCAGCAGCGGTACGGCCGCGGCGATGCCCTTGCCCGCGGAGCGGACGATCTGCACCGTGTCGACCGCCCACGGCTCGACGCCGTCGACGTCTCTCGTACCGGCCCACAGGTCGACGACCTTGCGCCCGTCCCGGTAGACGGCGACCGCCGCCCCCCGCTCCCCCCGCTGCTCGAAGTTACGGATGAAGGCGTCCCTGACCGGTTCGAATCCGGTCGCCACCGTGCCCCGTACGTCCACGCCTGCTCCTGCGCTCCCGCTCATCCCCCCATGGTGCATCGCTGCGCAGGTGAGCTGTACCGCGGGTGACCCTCAGCTCAGCCCGTCGAGGAGCGGGCGGTAGGCGGCGGTCACGGCCCGCTGGGCTGCGTACAGCGCGAAACAGAGCTGTTCGTCGAGCAGCAGCGAGGCCGCGGGATGGCTGGTGTCGTCGTCGGTCACGCGCCCATGGTCACGGAGCGCGGGTCGAACCCGAAGGGCAGCTCCAGTCGGTGAGCACGCATCAACTCCTCGTCACAGAGCAGGTCCTGAGTACGGTTGTCGGCCGCGATGGTGCCTTCGCTGAGGATGACGGAGCGCGGGCAGAGCTCAAGGGCGTACGGCAGGTCGTGCGTGACCATCAGCACGGTGACGTCCAACGACCTTAGGATGTCGGCGAGTTCGCGCCTCGATGCGGGGTCCAGGTTGGACGAGGGCTCGTCCAGGACGAGGATTTCCGGCCGCATCGCGAGCACGGTGGCGACGGCGACGCGGCGGCGCTGGCCGAACGACAGATGGTGCGGGGGGCGGTTCGCGTACCCCGCCATGCCGACCTGTTCGAGCGCCTCGGTGACCCGCTCCTCCAGTTCGGCGCCGCGCAGCCCGGATGCGGCGGGCCCGAAGGCGACGTCCTCGCGGACGGTCGGCATGAAGAGCTGGTCGTCGGGGTCCTGGAAGACGATGCCGACGCGGCGGCGGATCTCCGCGAGATTGTGCTTCTCCACCGGAAGACCGGCGACCCGGACGGTGCCCGCGCCCGCGTCGAGGATGCCGTTGAGGTGGAGGACGAGCGTGGTCTTGCCGGCGCCGTTCGGGCCGAGCAGGGCGACGCGTTCGCCGCGGGCGACGGTCAGGTCGACGCCGAAGAGCGCCTGGTGACCATCGGGGTAGGCGTAGGCGAGGCCACTGACCTCAAGGGACGGAGCGGTGCTGCTGGACGGGCTCATAGGGTCCATCCCAGCAGACAGACCGCGAGGGCGAGCACGGGGAGTGCCGAGGCGTATGCCCACTGCGCGCCGGACGCCGTCACCTCGTCGATGACCGGCATCGAGCCGGTGTAGCCGCGGCTGACCATCGCGAGGTGGACGCGTTCGCCGCGCTCGTAGGAACGGATGAAGAGCGCGCCCGCCGACTTGGCGAGGACGCCCCACTGCCGTACCCCACGCGCCTCGAAGCCGCGGGAGCGGCGGGCGATCGACATCCGCCGCATCTCGCCGGTGATCACATCCCCGTACCGGATCATGAAGGAGGCGATCTGGACGAGCATCGGCGGCAGCTTCAGCCGCTGCAGACCGAGCAGCAGGGAGCGCAGCTCGGTGGTGGACGCGAGGATCACCGAGGCGGCGACGCCGAGGGTGCCCTTGGCGAGGACGTTCCAGGCGCCCCAGAGACCGGGGACGCTGACGGAGACGCCGAGGAGCTCCGTCTGCTCGCCCGGCACCACGAACGGCATCAGCACGGCGAACGCGACGAACGGCACCTCGATGACCAGCCGCTTGAGGAGGAACCCTGCGGGGATCCGGGCCACCGCAGCGACCCCGGCGAGCAGCGCGGCGTACAGCGCGAACGCCCAGACCGCCTCGCGCGGCGTCAGGACGACGACCAGCACGAAGCTGAACACAGCGGCGAGCTTGCAGTGCGGGGGCAGGTCGTGGACCGGCGAGTGCCCGTGCCGGTAGAGCTTGTGCGCGTGGCCCGCGCCCATCAGACGGCTTCCTTGGTGCGGATGTCGGCGGGTGCGTCCGGCGTACGGCGGCGGCGGACGGCCCAGAAGGCCCCGCTGCCTGCCACGATCGTGGCACCGACGCCGATCACCCCGGCGAGACCGCCGGAGAGCCGCGCGTCGGAGATGTCCTTGACGCCGTAGTCGGCGAGCGGCGAGTCCTCGGCCGCGTGCTTCTCGACCCTCTTGTCGATGCCCTTGTCGGCGGCGACCTTCTCCAGGCCGTCCGGGTTGGCGGAGGCGTAGAAGGAGACGAAGCCCGCCAGCACGAGGGCGGTGACCAGGCCGGTGGCCCAGAGCCCGCGCGTGGAGCGGGCGGCGACCGGCGCGACGGACTGCCGGGCGGGGGCGTCGACGAGCTCGCCGTCGATCCGGAGCTTGAGCGGGGAGGTGAGACCGCGGGCGCCGTGGACCAGATCGGGGCGGACGGCGATGACGGCTCCGACGGTCAGCCCGGTGATCACGGCCTCGCCGATGCCGATCAGGATGTGCACGCCGACCATCGCGGTGAAGACCTTGCCGATCGGGATGTCGGTGGTGCCACCGATCCAGTAGATCAGCGTGAAGACGGAGGCCGCGGCCGGTACGGAGATCAGTGCGGCGACGAATGCCGCGGCGGTCGTGGAGCGGCGGGTGCGCGGCAGGACGGTGGCGAGACCGCGGAAGAGGGCGTACGAGACGACGGTGGTGGTGACGCCCATGACGGTGATGTTCACACCGAGCGCGGTGAGCCCGCCGTCCGCGAAGAGGATGCCCTGCATGAGCAGCACGACGGATATACAGAGCACCCCGGTGTACGGCCCGACCAGGATCGCGGCGAGTGCCCCGCCCAGCAGATGCCCGCTGGTACCGGCCGCGACCGGGAAGTTCAGCATCTGCACGGCAAAGATGAACGCGGCGACGAGGCCCGCGAGCGGCGCGGTGCGTTCATCCAGTTCGCGGCGGGCGCCCCGCAGACTGACCGCCACGGCACCCGCGGCGACCACACCGGCGGCGGCGGAGACGGGGGCGTTGATGAATCCGTCGGGTACATGCATGGGGAGGCTCCGCTTCCTGCGTTCCTGCACTGCTGCGCGGGGTCATGAACCTCTCAATGATAGGGCCTTGTTGCGAATGGCTCGCAAGAGCGCATTCGCAACAAGTACCCGGCTTCCTCATCGTGCTCTTTGGCCGAAATATGCGACATTAGATATCAAACATTCACAAACGGTCAGTAGCAGGAGGATTCGGCCCATGCCCCCCGTGATCGAAGAACAGGCCGAAGCCCGGCTCATCACCGAGGCGACCGACACCTTCTCCGTCCCCGTCGACCTGCGGTACGACGCGGCCGTCGACCCGCGTACGGTGCATCTCACCTTCCCCGGCGGCACCGACTGGGCCTTCGGCCGAGACCTGCTGGAGGACGGGCTGCACTCGCCGACCGGGCACGGCGCGATACGGATCTGGCCGTGCGGACGGGCGCAGCTGGTCGTGGAGCGGCACTCGCCGGACGGCGTCGAGGTGGTGCAGTTCGACAACGCGCCGCTGATCCGCTTCCTGGACCGCACCCACGGCGAGAGCAGGGCGTCCGAGACCGCACCGGCGTGACCCTGACGGAGTGACGGCATGGATGAGCCCCCGTGCCGCTCGCACGGGGGCTCATCGCCGCTCCGGCCCCCGTCCTCACAGGTAACCGGCGCATTCCGGGGCCGCGTTCCGCTCAGAGCCTGTCGGGTGACCTCTGATCGGGCGGCCACGCCCTGGCACGCACGCTTCCCGCGTTGCCAAAATGCCCTGGTAGCTCCTTCCCC
>NZ_JBSFYR010000187.1:0-5924 GCF_053599875.1 Streptomyces sp. NPDC005151
CGGCCCGTTCACGGACTTCCTTCGGGTATGGCTTCGACATAACGATCCCGATCCTTCCAAGAGATCGAGCCTCGGTCAAACCCGGAACGATTCAATCTCCTCGAACTCCTCGACGTCCAAGTAGTCGTGACCAGTACGGTGCCCGGAGCCCTACGCAACGCGGGTTGCCGCTTCGAGACCTGGTTCAACGACCGAGGGCGCTTGGTGCCGCCGGTACTCACCGACGAGCAGTGGGCGTGTGTAGAGGACCTCTTCCCAAGGCCCAAAAAGCAGTCCAGGATTGTCCCCCCGCGACTCGCGTTCGAGGCGTCGCTGTACAAGGTTCGGCACGGCCTGATGTGGAAGGATCTCCCGGAGCACGTCACTCAAGGGCAGCGCCCCCAGAGCCTCTACCAGCGTGCGCTTGAGTACCTGACGACCGGAGTTTGGGAGAGGGCGGTATGCGCACTGGGCGAGCACGACGGCACACTGGTTCCCCCCCTGTACGGGCTGCCGGACCTCGACATCACCGGCACCTTCGACCCGCGCCTCAGCAGCCCCCCGAGACGCGATGTGGTCGATGGAAACGTCACGATGCCGGAGGGCGCACTCGCACACGTTTCAAGCTGTTCATGGCGTACCCCGGTGTCTTCTACAGCGACGACGGCCAGATCCTGCGCGCCATGCAACGGGCCGCAGGGAACGGCGGGCTGATCATGGTGCACGCCGAGAACGGCATCGCGATCGACGTCCTCGTCGAACAGGCACTGGCCGCGGGCCGCACCGACCCGCGCTACCACGGTGACGTCCGCAACGTGGCCCTGGAGGCCGAGGCCACTCACCGTGCCATCCAGCTCGCCCGTGTCGCCGGATCCCCGCTGTATGTCGTGCACGTCTCCGCCGACGAGGCCGTTGCCGAGCTGGCGGCCGCCCGCCACAAGGGACTTCCGGTCTTCGGCGAGACGTGCCCGCAGTACCTCTTCCTCTCCACCAACAACCTCGCCGAGCCGGACTTCGAGGGCGCGAAGTGCGTCTGCTCCACCCCGCTGCGGCCCAAGGAGCACCAGGAGGCGCTCTGGCGCGGCCTGCGGAACAACGAGCTCCAGGTCGTCTCCACCGACCACTGCCCGTTCTGCTTCTCCGGCCAGAAGGAGATGGGGCGCGGCGACTTCTCGAAGATCCCGAACGGCATGCCCGGCGTGGAGAACCGGATGGACCTCCTCCATCAGGCGGTCGTGGACGGCCACATCTCCCGCCGCCGCTGGATTGAGATCGCCTGCGCCTCCCCGGCCCGGATGTTCGGCCTCTACCCGAAGAAGGGCACCATCGCCCCGGGCGCCGACGCCGATGTCGTCATCTACGACCCGCACGCCGAGCAGACCCTCTCCGCCGAGACCCACCACATGAACGTCGACTACTCGGCGTACGAGGGCAGGCGGATCACCGGACAGGCCGAGACCGTCCTCTCGCGCGGCGAAGTCGTCATCGACCGGCGGAAGTTCACCGGGCGCGCCGGCCACGGCATGTACACCCTGCGCGCCACCAGTCAGTACCTGGACTAGGAGCACCTGCCATGGACTTCGGACTCGTCCTCCAGACCGACCCGCCCGCCTCGGCCGTCGTGGGCCTGATGCGCCGCGCCGAACGCAACGGGTTCCGCTACGGCTGGACCTTCGACTCGGCGGTGCTCTGGCAGGAACCGTTCGTCATCTACAGCCGGATCCTCGAACACACCGAACGCCTTATCGTCGGCCCGATGGTCACCAACCCGGGCACCCGCACCTGGGAGGTCACCGCCTCCACCTTCGCCACCCTCAACGACATGTACGGCAACCGCACCGTCTGCGGCATCGGCCGCGGCGACTCCGCGATGCGAGTCGCCGGACGCAAGCCCAACACCCTGGCCCGCCTCGGCGAGGCCATCGACGTCATCCGCGACCTCGCCGAGGGCCGGGAGGCGACCGTCGACGGGCAGCCGGTCCAGATCCCGTGGGTCAAGGACGGCAGACTGCCTGTCTGGATGGCCGCGTACGGTCCGAAGGCGCTCTCCCTCGCCGGACAGAAGGCCGACGGATTCATCCTGCAGCTCGCCGACCCGTTCCTCACCGAATGGATGATCAAGGCCGTACGGGACGCGGCGGCGGAGGCGGGCCGCGACCCGGACTCCGTGACCATCTGCGTCGCCGCCCCCGCCTACGTGGGCGACGACCTCGACCACGCCCGCGAGCAGTGCCGCTGGTTCGGCGGCATGGTCGGCAACCATGTCGCGGACCTGGTGTCCCGGTACGGCGAACACTCCGGCCTGGTACCCGAGGCGCTGACCGAGTACATCGCGGGGCGTGCCGGGTACGACTACAGCCACCACGGGCGCGCCGGAAATCCGGACACCGCCTTCGTCCCCGACGAGATCGTCGACCGGTTCTGCCTTCTCGGCCCCGCCGAGGCACACATCGAGAAACTCCGGGCGCTGCGCGACCTGGGCGTCGACCAGTTCGCGGTCTACAACATGCACGATGCGCGCGAAGCGACGATCGACGCGTACGGCTCCGAGATCATCCCCGCCCTGTCCGCGTAACCCGCGCCTCCCCCCACGGCTGTACGCGCCCCCTCCCCAGCCCGCACGGCACCGCTCCCGAGCGAAGGGTTCAGCCGCCATGACGTCCACCGTCCCACCCACTCCACCGATCCCACCGCAGGACCGCATATCCGCGCCGCCGGACCGGGTGGAACTCGTCCCCGGAGCCGTCCCCGTGGACAACCGCTTCATCAATGAGGACCTGTTGCCCGTTCCCCTGGAGCGGCGCAACTCGACGACGTACAACTTCGCCGCCCTCTGTATCGCGCAAGAGAAAACACGAACATGGGCGCGGGGCGCTGACCTGCGGGTTCGTGGGGGTGCTCGTCGGGCGGGAGGTGCAGGGTCCGGTTCGTCCGGGTTCGGCCTGTCGCCGTGGGCTGCTGCTGTTGCATCTGGCTGAGCCGGTGCCTGCGGCCTTGGCTCCTTTTCTGCGAGCAGCATCAGGGGATGACTGTCGTCCCGTTCCGTCGTATGACCCCGAGGGCCCGGTGTCGAGCTCTCGGGGAGGGCACGTTCCCCCGCACCGGACTCCGCGAACCGAGGTGGCTTCATGTCCTCCAGCGCACCGTCAATACCCGACACGTCCACGATCCAGCAGACCTATCCTGATGGCCGCGTCGCCCTCGCCGAGGGGGTCGTCCTGGACGACGCCCGGTTCGCCAACGACGACCTGGCGCCGGTGCCCGTCGAGAGACGTACCTGGGGTGTTTACAACTATTTGAGTCTTTGGGTGGGAATGGCTCATAACATCCCGTCCTGGACCCTGGCCTCCGGTCTGGTCGCGCTCGGCATGGACTGGAAGCAGGCGGTCCTCACCATAGCGCTGGCCAACCTCATTGTGCTGGTGCCGATGCTGCTCACGGGGCATGCGGGGACGAAGTACGGGATTCCGTTCCCGGTGTTCGCGCGGGCGTCGTTCGGGATGCGGGGTGCGAATCTGCCGGCGCTGATTCGGGCGGCGGTGGCGTGTGCCTGGTTCGGTATCCAGACCTGGATCGGCGGCGAGGGGATCTTCCTGCTGGCCGGGAAGCTCTTCGGCAGCGGTTGGCAGAGCGCTGGTCAGGTTGCCGGGCAGCCGTGGACACTGTGGCTGTCGTTTGGTCTGTTCTGGGCGCTGGAGATCGCGGTGATCGCGCGGGGCATGGAGACCCTGCGTCGGTTCGAGAACTGGGCCGCGCCGTTCGTGATCGTGGGCGCGCTGGCGTTGCTGGTGTGGATCGCGGTGAAGGCGGGTGGGTTCGGTCCGCTGCTGTCGCAGCCGTCGGCGCTGGGGTGGGGAAGCGGTTTCTGGAAGGTGTTCTTCCCGGCTCTGATGGGCATGATCGGGTTCTGGTCCACGCTGTCGCTCAACATTCCGGACTTCACCCGTTTCGGCGGCAGCCAGCGCGCCCAAATGCGTGGTCAGGCCCTGGGTCTGCCCACCACCATGACGCTGTTCGCGCTGCTCTCGGTGCTGGTCACCTCGGGCTCGCAGGCGGTCTACGGCGTCCCGATCTGGGACCCGATCGCGCTCGCCGCGAAGATGGACAGCGTCGCGGGGACGCTCTTCGCCCTGCTCGTGGTTTTGGTCGCCACCCTGTCGGTGAACATCGCGGCCAACGTCGTCAGCCCGGCGTACGACCTCGCCAACCTGGTCCCGCGCTTCATCAACTTCCGTACCGGCGCGCTGATCACGGGCGTGGTCGGGATCGCCATCATGCCGTGGCGACTGATCGCCAACCCGCACGTCTACATCTTCACCTGGCTGGGCGTCGTCGGCGGCCTGCTCGGCACCGTCGCGGGCATCCTGATCGCCGACTACTGGCTGATCCGCCGCACCCAACTCGCCCTGGACGAGCTGTACAGCCCTGCCGGCCGTTACTGGTACACGGGTGGCTGGAACCTTCGCGCCGTCCTGGCCCTCCTCGTCGGCGGCGTCCTCGCCATCGGCGGCTCCTACTCCACTATCGACGCCAACGGCACCGCACAGGGCCCCTTCCCCACCGACGGCCTCATCCCCGTCCTCAAACCCCTCGCCGACTACGGCTGGGCCGTCGGCCTCGCCTCCTCCCTCCTCCTCTACACCCTCCTCAACCTTGGCGAACGCACCAGGCGCTGAGAGCCCGAAACCCCGCAGCCGCCCCCGCCCCGCCCCGCGGCGCCTCGCCGCGAGGCGGGGGCGTGCACGCCATCCGCAGGGCGAGGACCCGGGGTGATCTCCTGCGGCAGGGGAGAGCCGGCCTTGCGCCGGGCCCTCGGTGTCCTGCGGCCGCCTGGGCGGCGGCGCCGCTGGCGGGCGCGGCGGTCTTCAGGCTGCGCGACGCGTGACCTGAGAGGCGCTTCGACCCTGCTGCACGCCGTCACGAGCCCCGTTAGAATCACCAAGTGACCCGCGTTGCGGGCTAGTTTGAACGGGGGGCCAGGAAGATGGTCACGGTTTTATTCGTACACGGTACGGGCGTACGCGAGCCGTCCTACACCCAGGCGCTGGAGGGGATACGGAACGGCCTGGCCCGCGTCCGCCCCGACGTACGTGTCGAACCCTGCGACTGGGGCTCCGCACTCGGGTCGTACCTGAGGGCGGGCGGCGTATCGATACCCGGATACCCGGAGTACCTGGCAACGGCCGAGGAGGCAGGAGCCGAAACAGCGGAATCCGGGATGGTGGCAGCCGGGCCGTACCCGCTGCCCTCCGACGGCTTCGAGGGCGGTAGCGAAACGGACGAGGACCGGCTGCGCTGGGCGATGCTGTACGCCGATCCGTTCGCCGAGCTCGGCGTCTACGCCATGTCGGGGAAGCCGTCCGGTTCCGGGGCCCCCGCCCTCTTCACCCCGGGCGTGATCTCCAGTGGCGACCAGCTCCTGGGAGTGCTGTCCCGGTTGGGGGCGTCCGACGCGGTGCGTGACGTGTGGCGGGCCTTCGTGTCCAGCCCCTCAGTCACCGAGGGGGTCGCCGCCCTGCTGGCCGCCCAGGAATTGCGCCAGGCCGTCGTTGCCGCGCCCGCCGAGGGCGACGCCCTTCCCCGGCTGGCTGCCCGTGCTCTGACCGCCTGGGCGATGGCGCAGGCGCCCAGGGAGGCCGGCACGTTTCCGGTCCCGGAGCGGGACGATCTCGTGGACCTTCTCACGAACGAACTCGGTGGCGACGCCAAGGGACTGAACGACGTCCTGGTCTCCGCCCTCGGATACTCGGCACGGCTCTTCGAGCGTTCGTTCGGTTCTCGGATGCTGGTGGCCCGGCGAGCCCGGCTCAGCAATCGCTCGGTGGGCTTCTTCGGTGACGTACTCAGCTATCTGAGAGGACGTTAAGTCCGTTTCTCGTATTGGCCGCGTCCGGGCTGGGTGAGGATGCCTTGGCGGACGAGTCGTCCGAGGCGGGAGCGGGTGA
>NZ_JBSFYR010000188.1:0-5759 GCF_053599875.1 Streptomyces sp. NPDC005151
CGACTCACCGCCGAAGGTAGGAACCCGACGCGGCCACCCGCATACCAAACCCCTGCGAATCACCCCAACGAGTCACCCGAGCAAGATACGCACCCTTCCCCGAACACCCTCGGTCCCCTGGCCGGAACCCTTACCCTACGTGCCCCACACCACCGACAACCCCAGATAAACAGAGACCCTGTAGTGGACCCCCCTGGCCTGTCCGGCGACCTGGATGCTGGACAGGCGTCGGGCCAGGGGCGTTGAAAGCGAGTGCGTGCGCGGGGACGGTGACGGCGGTTAGGACCAGAGCGAGCAGGATGTATGTCTGCCGCCAGGACAGGTGGTCGGCGAGCGTGGCGATCACGGGGCAGGTTTGCCAGCACGGACCATGACGTAGCCCATTTTGTCCCGGCACAGGCCGAGGATCAGCGGATAGGCCGAGTCCAGTTGCGTGGCGATGTCGGTGCCCAGGAGTTCCTCGATCTGCTGGCGACGTGCCGCGAAGATCTGGGGGATCAGGTGGTAGGTGGGTGTGAAGTCGCCGGTCCTGTCACGTACGCGGTCGATGGTGAAGCCGGCCTGCCGGGCGAGGGCTGGGTAGTCGTCGAGGGAGCCGGGTAGGCGAGCGAGCGCGAAGCCTGCGCGGAACAGCGCCACGTCCTGGTCGGTGAACGGGACGTGTTCGAAGCAGTCCGCGAGGACGAGCCGGCCACCGGGGCGCAGGACGCGCCTGGCCTCGTGCAGAGCACGGGGGCGGTTGGCGAAGTGGGCGAACGACTCGATCGCCCACACGGCGTCGAACGACGCGTCCTCGAACGGCAGGTTCATCGCGTCGGCCTGCAGGAACTCGGTGCGGTCGGCGACGCCGGCGCGGGCGGCGCGTGCGCGGGCCTGCTCGACCTGGGCGCTGCTGGCGGTGATACCGAGGACATGCCCGCCGGAGACGTGGGCCAGACGCACCGTGGGCCGTCCGGTGCCGCAGCCCACGTCCAGCGCCCGTTGCCCGGGCCCGAGGGCGAGCTCGTCGATCAGTTCGTCGGTCCACCGGTCCTGCGCCGCTGTCAGCTCCTGCCACGCCTCGTCCGCCGACAGCGTCCGCCCGGGCTTCGGGCGCACCCCGTCGTCCCACATGCCCAGGTGCATGCTGTCGCCCATCGTCAGGCTGTACAGACCCCCCAAGCGGTCGTACCACGCTCCGACCTCCTGCACGGAAGGCCCCTGATCCGCTGCCTGCTCCATGACGTCCTCCCTGCGCGGACCGGTCCGGGCCGATACGCCGCGCCCGGCTCCTTTCCGCCGTGCGCACTTCAGCATGCGGGGCCGGTGAACCTGTGGGGAAGGGCGCGTGGGGCGGAGCTCGGCGCACCTCGGTGCGCCCCCGCACCACAACGGCTGGGCACGCGGCCCGGTTCGCCGCCGCGATGCTGCGGCCGATGGTGACTGGCACGGCCGATCAGGACGTCGCCGCATCCTTCGCGCGCGGCTTTGCGGTCGGTGAGGAACAGTGGGCCGCGGGTCCGGCGGGCGATGAGACGGGGCAGTAGCTGGGCGGTGCCGGATTGCCAGTGAATCCACTCGGTAGCCCCGCCTTTGGCGGTGATCCTGCCGCGCTTGTCCTGCGGGTACAGGTCTTCCACGTTCAGGCACAGCACCTCATCGGCCCGTGCGGCAGACTCGTAGAGCATCTTCCACTGTGTCTTCTCCCGGAGCCCGACGTCCAGGCGCCACAGGGCTGCGATCTGATTCTCCGCCAGGGCCCTGGTGAGGTCCCGCGGCGCCGGCCGCAGCTCGATCCCGATCGTCGGATCGCAGGTGATCCAGCCCTGCCGCTGCCACCAGCCGATCGCCTTGCGTGCGATGGACAGCTCCCGGTTGACGGTGTCGGCGTCCATCTCGTCCGCCCGCGCGGCCGCCAGCACCTCCGGCAGCGCCGGGTCGTCGATCGCGGCGATGGGGAAGACGGGCGGCCTCGCGCCCCGGCGGGCGGGTCCGGTCGGCGCCGGTTCCCCGGCGAGCATCCATCCCCACGTCGTCAGCGAGATCCGGTAGATGCGCGCAGAGGACTTGGCGATGCCCGCGCCGGTGAGGTACCGCTCGACCGCCGCGGTGTACGAGGACGGCGGGGCGGACAGGGGCACCACCTGAGCGCGCGGCAGCCGAAGCGCGCCCCCGCTCCCGAGTTCGGTCACTGGTTCGATCGTCACGCCCGCCCTGCCCTGCCCTTCCCGCACCGTCGCAGTAAATGCGTACACCTCGCCCCAGCGGCCGGAATGGTCCGCCGCAGGTCGCGGTGATCACCGTAGGGGGTCCGTCGCGGTAAATCCGGCATTTACTGCGGCACCGCCCTGACGGGCCGCCAGTGAGTGAAAGTCCGATAAGCCGACCTTGAAGCGGAACGACTGCTACCGCTATCCGCTGTACCGCCGTCCCAAGCCCGTCCCCCCAGCCGGCCAGGGCGACCGCCTCACCCCCGACGAGTCCCGCCGCCGCCTCCTCCACCTCCTCGCCGTCAAACGCCCCACCGGCGCCAACGCCGCCACCAGCATCCGCACCGCCGCCGTCGCGGCCCTCGTCGCCTCCACCGGCCGCACCGTCCCCGAACTCCACCGCCTTCGCACCACCGACCTCGACCTCGCACAACGCGTCGTCCACCTCGACACCGAGCCCCACCCCCTCGACGCCCGCAGGCTCGACACCCGCGAACACATAACCCGGCAACTCCAGGGCAGCGACCCCGGCCACCTGTGGATCCCCACCAAACCCGGCCGCCCCCGCCACGGCGCCCCTGCAGTCAAACCCGACATCAACCGCGCGGACGTCCGCACCCTCCACGCCGCCCACCGCACCCTCGTGTTCCAACTCCTCGGCCGCCCCGTACGACCATGCGCCCTTCTGCCCCGCAACTGAGCACGACGCGGATCATCCATCCGCTAGCTCACGCCGTCGTTTCGGTTCGGTCACGGGGCGGGACTGGCTTGGTGAGGGGCCGTACGTTGTATCGACATGAGACCCCGTATCGCCGTGATCGGCAGCGGCCCCGCCGGCCTTACCTTCGCCCGCGTCCTGCACCGTCATGGTCACCCTGTCACCGTCCTCGAACGCGATCCCGCCCGCGACGCCCGTCCCGCGGGCGGCACGCTGGACCTGCACGAGGGGCTGGGCCAGCTGGCGCTGGAGAAGGCGGGGGTGCTGGCGGAGTTCCAGGCGCTGTCCCGTCCCGAGGGGCAGGCCATGCGCATCCTGGACGCGGACGGGACCGCCCTCCGCGACTGGCAACCTCGTCCGGGTGACCGGGCCAATCCCGAGATCGACCGCGGGCAACTCCGTGACCTGTTGCTCGGGCCTCTGGACGTTCAGTGGGGGCGGGTCGTGACGGAGGTAGTGCCGGAGAGCCGGGATGGCGTGCTGGTCCATTTCGCGGACGGGCGACAGGAGACGTTCGACCTCGTGATCGGCGCGGACGGTGCCTGGTCCCGGGTCCGCCCGGCGGTCTCGTCCGCGACGCCGCAGTACACCGGCGTCACCTTGGTCGAGACCTCCCTGGACGACGTCGACACCCGCCACCCCGACCTCGCCCGGCTGGTCGGCGACGGTTCCGTGGCTGTGTACGGCGTGAACCGCGCGCTCGTCGCCCAGCGCAACAGCGGCGGCCACGTCAAGGTATACGCCCAGTTCCGCGTGCCGCTGGACTGGCACACGAACCCGGACCGGCATATGGGCCTGAACCAGCGCGCGGGCCTGGGCCTGGCCGACGTCGAGGCCGTGCGATCAAGCCTGCTGGCTCTGTTCGACGGCTGGGCCGCTCCCGTCCTCGACCTCCTCCGCCACGGCACAGCTTTCGTCCACCGCCCCCTCTACAACCTTCCCGTGTCCCACACCTGGGCCCACGTCTCCGGGGTGACGCTACTGGGCGACGCCGCCCACCTGATGCCCCCGTTGGGGGTGGGCGCGAACCTCGCGATGCTGGAAGGCGCCGAACTCGCCGAGTCCATCGCCGCCGCCCCCGGCCCTGGAGATCTGGACGAGGCCGTCCGCGCCTTCGAGGAACAGATGTGGGCACGGGCCGGCAGGTGGGCGAACATCACGATGGCTGGTCTGGAACGCCTCGTGAGCCCGGACCCCTCCGAAGCACTCGCCCTCTTCGACGAGGTCCAGCCTTCCTGACTGCCAAGCGCGAGAGCATGGCCCAGTCCGCCGGTTCCTCGCCCCCGGACTATCCCGGCGCGAATGAATGAGTTACTTCTGGTCCCCCAAGCACCCCGCCTGGCACCGATCGACCGGACCTGCCGAGCGCGGGCCCGACCTGGGGTTGCCTCCGTGGTGAGCGACCTGGCCGAGGCCGGTCCCAAGAACGCCGGTAGCGGCTTCCGGCCGTCGGTGTTTCGGCGGTCACAGCCGGACCATGTACGCACCCGGCGACCACAGCCGGTGATCACTACAGGTCTCCGATCGCACCCGCTTCCACGAAACTGACGACGCAACGACGGATGTGATCAAGGAACTGCGGCAGGTCGTCGGCGACCTTGTCGAACTCCGCATCATCCAGGGAGGCAGACCGGGACCGGTGGATCGCACCGCCCACCCGTTCAACTTGAGGGCACCGCGACGGCGCTCTCGGAGGTGCGCTGCCGGGGCACGGCTCCGGGAGTGAAGTCCAGCCGCTTGTCCATTTCAAGGCGGAACGTGCCGTACGGGCGATGTTCGACCAGAACAGCGCGGTCAGGCCCCGCCGGTCCTCGTCCGAGACCTTCTTCGCCCAGGCCGGTTCGGCGAGGACCTGCTGAAGCAGCAGAGTGTTGACGTGCACGAGCGCGGACTGGAGCAGATGCAGGGCGAGCATCGAAGTCTCGGCGTGCTCCTTGTCCGGGCCGGTCAGCGCGCCGTCCTTGCCGTAATGGAGCACGGTGTTGGCGCTGTTCCAGTTCTCCACGACCTGGAGCCCGCCGTGGATCTCCCGGCGCAGGCCGGGACCGGCGAGGTAGTCGCAGGCGAAGACCGTACGGACGGCGCGGCCAAGTTCTTCGAGGGCGGCGTACGTGGGGTGCTTGGGCCCTCCTCGGGTGAAGCGCCGCAGCACCTGCTCCGCCTCCGCCGTCCCCAGGCGGAGCGCGGTGGCGTACTTGACCATCTGGTCGTACTGCTGCTCGATCAGGTCCCACTTGATGGCCCGGGTCAGCGAGCCGCCGAGCGCCGGCCAGCCGGGCGGGGTGTCGTCGGGGCGGTACCGGCGGATGCTGCCGATGTTCTTCAACCTGGGCAGCAGACGGAAGTTGAGCAGCTCGGTGAAGGCGAAGCCGACGACGCTCGCGCCGTGGGTGTCGACGTAGTTCGACTCGATCTCGGCGTCCGTGCAGTGCCGCAGCAGGCCCTCGATCATCGCCGCGACCTCGGACGACGAACAGCTCTTGAGCTGGGAGCCGTTGCCGCCGTAGCGGGCGTGGTACTCGGTCATGAAGTTCGAGGACCAGGAGCCGAACTTCTTCGAGTCTGAGGCGCACGCCGTGCCCTGGCCCCACCATGCGCTGTCGCGGGCGGCGAAGGTGGCGTTGACCAGCCGGGTGACGGCGGCGCGGAGGTTGTCGACGGTGATGAAGTGGCGCCGGATGTGGCGCAGGGCGGCTTCGGTCTCGCCGTGTTCGCCGGTCGCCACGATCGCGCGGACGCCCATGTTGGTGCCCAGGCTTATCTTGAGCTCTGACACGTCGCGCCTCGTTGACCTGGGACGACGCGATGAGGACAGTGTCCGAGAAGCAGTCGACAGAGTCGTTCTGAGGCCG
>NZ_JBSFYR010000189.1:0-5663 GCF_053599875.1 Streptomyces sp. NPDC005151
GTGCTCGCGTCGTCGTAACCCTGGCGGATGAGCCCGGTGACGTTGAAGAGTTCCTCGTCGACCATGTCCGCGGCCAGCGCGTTGACGGCGGTGTCAGGGTAGACGTAAAGGTCCTTGCCGGACTGCCGGGTCTGCACCAATGGGACGGTGCCGTCCTCGCGCGGCAGCGCGGTGACCGAAGCGGCCCCCGAACTGTCCGTACTCACCAAGACCTTGTCGCCGGTGACCAGGGTCACGGTGACCGGTTTACCGGCCTTGGCCTCTGCAGCCGAACTGCCGGTCAGTGGTCTCTTCGCGATCGTGTCGTCCTGCGGCGCTGCCGTGGACGGTGCGATCGCGCTAGCAGCCAGGACGGCGGCGGTGGCCGCCCCCAGTGCCGTACGCGATATCGGATGCATCGCTCTCCCTAAATGAAGCCGGAACACTTTTAAACAAATCGCGGTATTCCGAATGCTGTTGGCGCTGCGGTGACGTCACATTGGCAGGGCGACGGGCGTTTGGGGGGTGATGTGCATGGCGGCTTTGCGCCGTGGCCACTTTGTGCCACGACCGGCGCCCACAGAGTCCGAAATTGTGCGGATTTAATGCGTTCGGGAGGGGGGTCGAGGGTGCTGGGATCCTTCGATCTCGACGAGATGCAGGAGTCGGCGTACCGCGCGCGTGGTAGTGGGAGCTGCGTGAGGTCTCTGACCTCACAAACTGGCTGACACTTCCCGAGTCGGACAGCGAACGGGCGCTGCGCAGACTGGAGCGACAGGGCCCCGCCGCGCAGTCGTCCGCCCGCACCGGGCGGAGGGCAGCGGCGTCGCCGGGGGCGCCATGGGTGCGCTGCCGGCCCAGCGGCGCCATGAGGTGGAGCAGGCGGCGCTGCTTGGATCACCGGATGAATGCGGCAGAGTCCGCCGTGCACGACTTGGTCCGCCTGGTAGAACAGCAAGGCATCCGGGATGACCGCCTCACCGCCCACCACCGGGTGGTAGACCTCGGGGATCCAGTCCAGCGCTCGGCACGGCTCGCAGCGGCGGCGCGCGTCCTGGATGAAGGCCAGTCGCGTCTCAGTCACCGTCAACGCGTGCCCGACCCGCAGCCGCACCGCGGTCCGATCCGACACCATTTTCGACGGCCGCCGCCCCCGCAACTCCGGCCACTCGGAAGCGACCTGCACGCCGTACTGGGTGGGGAACCACACCCGCAGCCGTCCGGCCCGGGGCAGGGTGATGCGGTCGACCAGGCCCTCGGCGCGCAGGGGGCCGTCGGCGACCTCGTGCACCACCTCCCGCTGCAGCGGGAGGGAGTGCAGGTGGGCGGGCAGGGCCAGGCGGGCGTCGGCGGGGCCGTGACCCTCGCGCCCGGTCTGCAGCGGGCGCCGGACGAGCAGCCGACCTTGAAGACCCTCCGGGCGGATGGGAGGCTTTGACCTGGGTGGCGCCGGAGGCGCAGCCGCGCTTCTGGAGTCCTTCGGTGGCACCGGTCCAGCTAATGTCGCCTCGGCGAGACCGTGGACGAGCACCCAACGGAGGCAGGGATGAGCGACGGCGCTCCGGGCCGAGGGCCGAGGCGAGCAGATCGAGGCTGTGGAGCGGGCCGAGACGGATCGCATACCGGCGGAGAAGACGAACCGCGCTACCGCCAACGGAGCGGACGCATACCAGCGGGTGAGATGCGGGGTAACCGCTCGGCGATCGTGTCGCCCGGCATGGTCGGACGCGAGCACGAACTCGCCGCCCTGAGTATGGCGCTGTCGGATCGGCCGGTGATCGTGCTGGTCGAGGGCGAAGCCGGGATTGGCAAGAGCCGGTTGGTCCAGGAGATGCTCGCGTCGCGTACCCCGGCCCGGCGGGTGCTACTGGCGACCTGCCCGGCGTTTCGGCAGCCCTTCACGTTCGGCCCGGTGGTGGACGCGATCCGAACGGCGACCGAGGATGTGGTCGGGCTTGGCCTGAGCGGGTTGGCGGGGGCACTCCGGCCGCTGTTCCCCGAGTGGGCGTCGGCGCTGCCGCCGGCGCCGGAGCCGGCCGAGGACGAGGCAGCAGCACGACACCGGCTGTTCCGGGCCCTCGAGGAGATCCTCGATCGGCTGGACATCGGGTTGCTCGCGGTTGAGGACGTGCATTGGGCAGATGAGGCAACCCTGGAGTTTCTGCTGTTTCTGGCATCACGTCCCCGGCAACGGGTCAGCCTGCTGGTGAGCTACCGTCCGGGGGAAATCGCGCCGGACTCTCTGCTGCTGCGGTTGTCGTCGCGGCAACCGGCGGGAACGAGGCGGCTGCGGCTGTCGCTGGAGCCGTTGGACGTCGCCGGGACTGCCGACATGGTGGCCTCGATGCTCGGCGGGGAACAGGTCTCCGACGAATTCGCGGCCTTCCTGCACGACCGGACCGATGGGCTTCCGCTCGCCATCGAGGAGTCCGTGCAGCTGATGTGGAACCGCGGCGACCTGATACGGCGGGACGACTCCTGGATGCGGCATCGGCTGAGTGAGATCGACGTACCGCCAACGGTGCGCGACGCCGTGCTGGAACGCAGTGCCCGGCTCAGCCCGGCGGCGCAGGCGGCGCTGCGCGCGGCCGCCGTACTCACTGACCCCGCCGCCGAGGACACCGTCTTCGAGGTGATGGCGCCGGCCGGCGAGCCGGCGAGCCGGCTGGCCGGCCTGGCGGAGGCGGTGGGTTCCGGGCTGCTGAGGGAGGACCCGCGTGGGCTGGTCTCGTTCCGGCACATGCTGGCATGTCGCGCCGTGTATGAGGCGATCCCGATGCCGGAGCGGCGGGCGATGCACCTGCGCGCCGCGCACATCCTCGAAGGCGTCGCCCCGCCACCGGTCGCCCAGTTGGCTCGCCATTTCCGAGAGGCCGGCGACACGGCGGCGTGGTTCCAGTACGCGGAACAGTCTGCCGACCTCGCCCTCGCCTCGGGCGACGGCGCGACGGCCATCGTCCTGCTGCACGATCTGCTCACCAACGCCGAGCTGCGGCCCGCCGATGTGGTCCGGCTCACCGACAAGTTTCCGTTCGGCCTGCTCAGCGGGCGCGAACGCTACCGTGAACTGATGGATGCCCTCCGCCTGGTGCTGGACACCGGTGAGCCGACGCCGATCGAGGCGGCGGAGATCCGCTTCCAGCTCTCCCGGCTGCTGACGCAGATGGAGGCGTTCGAGCAGGGCCGGACTGAGATGGAACGAGCGCTGCCCGACCTCGGACACGACCCGGCGAAGGCAGCCCGCGCGATGATGTTCCTCGGCCTGTCGTACGGGACGACGACGCCAGCGGCCGAACTCCTCAGGTGGCTGCGGCAGGTGGCGCAGGTCCCGGCTTCGTCGATGGCGCCGGCGGACCGGCTGAGCCTCCGAGCCGGACGGGCGAGCGGACTCCTGGTGCTCGGTGAGGAGGAGGGGTGGGCAGAGGCGGCGTTGATCGGCGACGACGCGCCCACCACCGCCGAGAGGCTGAACGTCATTGCCACCCAGCTCAACGTCGGGCATATGGGACTGATCTGGGGGCGGTACGCGGAGGCGAGGCGGGCGCTCACGCTGGCCATCGGGCTGGCCGAAAAGTATCAGTACCCCAAGGATCACGGGATGGCGCGGGCAACGCTGACCCAGCTGGACTGGCTCACCGGTGCCTGGGGCGGCCTGGCCGATCGGGCCGGAACGCTGGCTGGTGACGAGGAACTTCTGCAGCCGGTTAGCCGCCTGACGCCGACCATGGTCGTCGGATTGCTGCATGCGGCCCACGGCGACCAGGACCGCGCGGACGAGTGCCTGCGGACCGTCCTTGCGCAGGCGGACCGGCAGGGCGGGGCGGAATACTGCGTCGAGCCGGCCGGCGCCCTGGCCAAGCTCCGGCTGGACCTCGGACGGATCGACGACGTGCTGAAGGTGACCGACGAGCCGATCCGGTTCATCGCCGCAAAGGACACCTGGATCTGGGCCACTGAGCTCGCCCCGGTGCGGGTCGAGGCACTGCTCACGGCCGGCCGGGTCGGCGAGGCCGACGACCTCGCCGAGGCCTTCGCGGCCGGAGTACATGGCCGCCGCGCGCCTGCCCCGCACGCCGCCCTGGCGACCTGTAGGGCGATCCTGGCCCAACACCGACGCGATCCCCTCAGCGCCGCCGCCCTGTTCGCCCGTGCAGCCGAGGCGTGGCAGAGCCTCCCACGGCCGTACAACGCCTTGCTCAGCCGTGAGCGACAGGCCGCCTGCCTGCTCCGCGCGGACCGGTTGGACGCCGCGCTCCCCGTCCTTGCGGAGACCTTCCAGGGACTGTCCGCCCTAGGTGCTCGTGCCGACGCCGTACGCGTCATGTACACCCTGCGTGCGCACGGTGCCGAGGTGAAGCGCCCGTCGTGGCGGGGTGGACGGCGCAGCTACGGCGATCAGCTGTCTCCTCGGGAACTCGACGTGGTCCGGCTGCTCGTCGAGGGCCGGACCAACCGGGAGATCGCTGGCGTCCTCTTCCTGTCACCGAAGACGGTCGCGCGGCACCTGGAAGCAGCGATGCGCAAACTCGAGGTGTCGTCCCGGACGGCGTTGGCCGTTCGGGTCGTCGAAGCCGGCGTCGTCGCCAAGGGCCCAGCCAGCGACGACCACTAGTCGCGGACTTCGCACATGGGGTTTTAGCTCTCCAGCCAGCGGGGTTTTGTTTCGTCGATGCCGAGGAGTTCGAGCAGGTGTGCTTGGACTCCTCGGTTGATCAGTATGGTCGGCGGGTCGGTGGTGGTGCCGGGCCGGAGCGTCAGGCTGGCCAGGTGGTAGAAGATCATTCGGCCGGTGGGGCGGACGGCGCGGTTGTCGGGGTAGAGGCCGCGCATGGTTTGGTCGGGGCCCAGGGCCTGGCGGACCTGGCGTTCGATTAGGCAGAACACCAGTAGAGCCAGGCAAATTACGGTGATCAGGGCGGCGATGCGTCGGTTACGCTGCGAGAAGACGGGAGCGACCGCGAGCGGGCCCTTGAAGTCGTGGTAGCGGCGTTCGACCACGCTCTGGCCTGAGTAGCGCAGAAGGATGTCGGCGGCGTCGGCCTGCTCGGGGGTGAGGTTGGTCAGCAGTGCGTACCAGCCGTCAGCTGCGGCTTCGGCGTCGAGGACGTCCTGGTCGAAGTGCCACTGAAGGTTGCAGCGGCTCTCCGCGTTGGCGCCGATGGTGGTGCGCAGGCAGTCCTGGGGTGCGGGCGATCACGCCGATCCGCGCGGCGATGTTTTCGGCGGTGCCGTAGTAGCGGCCGCCGGCTTGGCGCTGGAGCTTGTCCAGGTCCTCGGCGGCACGGGCGAGGCGTTTGGTGCGGGCTTTTTCCTGGCCACGGGCGTTGCTGGTGGAGTGAACCAGGATCCGGCGCAGGGTGTGTGACGGGTCGCTTTTGCGGGGGCCTGCCAGGCGGTGGGTGTCCTCCAGAACACGGTAGAGGTCGCGTTCTTCAGCGGGCCTGTGCCTGTCGCGGTCCGCCGTGTAGTCCATGACCTGCGCGTCTTGGATGTTCAGGGCCGCGTAGATGCTGTCGGGGACCCTGGCCGCCGGGGCGGGGGCGATGTAGGCGACGTTCGCGTCCAGCAACGCGCTGACGTTGGGGTAGGACTGAATCGTTCCGGGTTCGGTAGAGACTCTAAGTTGTGGCTGTGACCAGCGGTTTTGGCTGGTTCTGGAGGTAGTAGGTGGCTTCGTACTCGGC
>NZ_JBSFYR010000190.1:0-5644 GCF_053599875.1 Streptomyces sp. NPDC005151
GCGCAGTCGAGTTGCTCTGGTCCAGCCTGACTGCGACGGTGATATCCGGCAGCAGGCTCGTGTCGAACCGCACCTTCCAGCGGTTACGGCCGCTGCTGCGCACCTGACACCGTGACAGCACGATGCAGGCAGTGAATTCCCTATTCACGGTCAACAGGTCCGTCGCCGGATCACGCGACACGGATCCGCCGAGATCCGCAATCTTCTTTTCCGTCTCGGCAACGATCTCTGGGTGCAGTTGCCGAATGAAGCGGTTCGTCTCGATATAACGATAGTCACGGCCGGGCGTGAAGCCAACCGTCTGGTACGCACGAATCAAGCTACCGAAGCGATACACGTAGACCGAGGTGGACGGCATACCCTCCGTTTCGTCGATCACGACGCCGGATAGAAAGCCTCGGCTTCGATACAGGTTTCGCAGACGCTCGATAAGCTCCTCACTCGAGTAGCGCCGGGCCCGCGCCCGCATGATGCCCTGCGCTGTATAGAACGTTTCGCTCGGCACGAGGGGTTCGAACGCACCCTCCTTGCGTATCCACATCTCCGACGGATTCGTGACACGAGATTTCTTCAGCTTGAACGACACACGGTTGTAGACGTTGTTGCCGATGTACTTTTCGTTGGTCAGCACCTCCCGAATCGTTGCCCGAGTCCAGGGTCGCCCAAGGTCCGTCTGAACGTTCATGCCGTTCAGGCGTGCGGCGATCTCGTGCTCATTGAGTGACTCATTGATGAACCAGCTGTAGATCAGGTTGACGATACGCACCTCGCTATCCGGGCCTGGCATCAGAATGACGCGGTCCGTCTGCAGGCACTTGTGCTGGCCGCGTTGCAATTCCCCCTTCATGAGGCCATGTTCGTCCACGAGGATCCGGCGTAACGCATAGCCTGCAGGTCCGCCTTGCCGGAAACCGAGCTCGATCAACCGACACTGGCCAGCGAAGACCTTCGCTGACAACTCGCGGCTGTACTCACCGGCCATCGCACGCTTCACACCTTTGACGATCGTCGAAACTGGCGAGCCGTCGTTCTCGAACTGTTCAGCGCAATAGGCGACCTGGATGCCTGCACGCCGGCAGATGTACTCGTAATAGGCACTTTCGTCTGCATCCTGGAATCGTCCCCAGCGGCTTACGTCGTAGACGAGGATGACCTGGAAATCGGCCATGCCGGTTTCCACGTCCCGGATCAGTTGCTGCAGCGCCTGGCGCCCATCGATACGCAAACCGCTTTTACCTTCGTCGGCGTAGGTCCGCACGATCTCAAGATCGCGACGAGCAGCGTAGTCGCGAATGCGATCACGTTGATTCTCCGTCGAGTATTGCTGGTGCTCCGTCGACATCCGAACGTATTCAGCAGCCCGCATCCTGCAGGCCTGCTCGTCAACGGATTCGCATGTGCAATCGAGGTCCACGATCCAGCTCCGACTGGCAACCGCCCCTCGCTGCGCCATCCCCGGCATCGATTAGGGGATTTGTATCGGTGAACGCGTCGCGCCTTGCAATGACGTCGAATGCGAGCGAGTACACAGCCAAGGTAGCAGGCCATAGACTCTTTTCGTACACGTCATCTCTTTGCAATCACGCCGGAACCGGCCTTGGCTCAGATAGCACGGCGATGTGCACCGTCCACGCGTTCATCTTTGCAACGCCTGCCTCAACCGCGTTGCGCAGGATGTAGAACCCAGATGCCAACGGGCGACAGGCCGGCCACACGTCCATGTTTGCAATGGCACCAGCAGTCCGCCGTGCATTTCGTCGTCGCTGCATCGCGCAATTGCGATCGCGATAGGCCGGGTGCGTCTCGCGGTAGTGCCGCCAGTAGTCAGGATGTCGGGCCCGCCAGCTGGCCTGGGCGCGGATCTGGTTCTCGCGATAGTCGGGATCGACTCGCATGCGCTGGTGCTGCCATGCACGCCGGCGAGCACGCTGGCATGCCTTGGCCGAGCAAAAGCGTTGATGAGGGATGTGTGAGAGCGGAGTGAAGGGTGTGCCGCAGGCGGCACAGATCCGATCCGATTTCATGGCCGTACTCCACAGAGGATTCACAATGGGGTCGGCCGTGTTCGGGGCCAGGGTCAGTTGAAGCCAGCTCGCGGGACGCGGCGTCCCACCCTCGCAGATTTTCCGCCGCTCGCGATGCTCGTGCGATTCACGCCTATCAGTTCCACTCTCAGTTCGCGCGGCGCAGAGCCTTGTGCCGCGAGCCTCTGCGGTCCACCCGCAAAAATTTTCACGTTTTGTGGCGTGACTGCCGAGTTTTTTCACTATTCGCGTCAAAAAGCTCGAAACGCCGTGACAGAGTTAGTGAAAAACTCCAATAAATTCAATGGGGCGACTTTTCAACATTTACGACACCCGACACGTAGATAGCACAACCTGAAAGCAGACCCATAAGTTGAAAGCTTACCCGATCGTTCAGGGCTCCAGCCAGTACACTATTGAAGGCCGCGCCGTTGCGCTGGACGGGATGAAGACTGCATGTGGCGCATCGCTGATCGCCAGCCAACAAGAATTCTTGGCAAGCGAGTGATGCTCTCTGATTTCAAATGAATCGGGCCTTGCCCGCTTCACACGCATTTCCGTCGCTGAAATGCAAAAACCCCCGCCTTTCGGGCGGGGGTTTCTGGCTTAGGGAGCCTGACGATTACCTACTTTCACACGGGAATCCGCACTATCATCGGCGTAGAGTCGTTTCACGGTCCTGTTCGGGATGGGAAGGGGTGGGACCGACTCGCTATGGTCATCAGGCAAAGAGGGTTGTTGCGCTGGCTTCGCAGCACAACCAATCCTGGAAGAAGCAGTAATCTTGAGTTGTGTGTATCACACACGAGAATCCAACTTGTCGCTTTGGATCGCGGCCGGTGCTGTCGCACGGCGCAGATCTACAAGGCAGACTTGTTATAGGATCAAGCCTTACGGGCAATTAGTATCAGTTAGCTGAACGCATTACTGCGCTTACACACCTGACCTATCAACGTCCTGGTCTCGAACGACCCTTCAAGGGGATCTAGTCCCCAGGGATATCTCATCTTAAGGCGAGTTTCCCGCTTAGATGCTTTCAGCGGTTATCTCTTCCGAACATAGCTACCCGGCGATGCCACTGGCGTGACAACCGGTACACCAGAGGTTCGTCCACTCCGGTCCTCTCGTACTAGGAGCAGCCCCCTTCAAATATCCAACGCCCACGGCAGATAGGGACCAAACTGTCTCACGACGTTTTAAACCCAGCTCACGTACCTCTTTAAATGGCGAACAGCCATACCCTTGGGACCGGCTACAGCCCCAGGATGAGATGAGCCGACATCGAGGTGCCAAACACCGCCGTCGATATGAACTCTTGGGCGGTATCAGCCTGTTATCCCCAGAGTACCTTTTATCCGTTGAGCGATGGCCCTTCCATACAGAACCACCGGATCACTATGACCTGCTTTCGCACCTGCTCGACTTGTCGGTCTCGCAGTTAAGCACGCTTATGCCATTGCACTATCAGCACGATTTCCGACCGTACCTAGCGTACCTTCGTACTCCTCCGTTACGCTTTGGGAGGAGACCGCCCCAGTCAAACTGCCTACCATGCACTGTCCCCGACCCGGATCACGGGCCAAGGTTAGAACCTCAAACAAACCAGGGTGGTATTTCAAGGACGGCTCCACCGAAACTAGCGTTCCGGTTTCATAGCCTCCCACCTATCCTACACAGATCGGTTCAAAGTCCAATGCAAAGCTACAGTAAAGGTTCATGGGGTCTTTCCGTCTAGCCGCGGGTAGATTGCATCATCACAAACACTTCAACTTCGCTGAGTCTCGGGAGGAGACAGTGTGGCCATCGTTACGCCATTCGTGCAGGTCGGAACTTACCCGACAAGGAATTTCGCTACCTTAGGACCGTTATAGTTACGGCCGCCGTTTACCGGGACTTCAATCAAGAGCTTGCACCCCATCATTTAATCTTCCGGCACCGGGCAGGCGTCACACCCTATACGTCCACTTTCGTGTTTGCAGAGTGCTGTGTTTTTATTAAACAGTCGCAGCCACCAGTTTATTGCAACCCCTTCACCCTTCTGGCGCAAGCCAGTCAAGCTACAAGGGCGTACCTTATCCCGAAGTTACGGTACCAATTTGCCGAGTTCCTTCTCCCGAGTTCTCTCAAGCGCCTTAGAATACTCATCTCGCCCACCTGTGTCGGTTTGCGGTACGGTCATCGTTAGACTGAAGCTTAGAGGCTTTTCTTGGAACCACTTCCAATTGCTTCGCTCCCTAAGGAGCTCGCGCCACACCCTTGAATTCCGCACCCGGATTTGCCTAAGTGCCTTCTCCAATGCAGCGACCGGGACTTCCAACACCCGGACAACCTTCCGCGATCCGTCCCCCCATCGCATCTAACAATGGTGCAGGAATATTGACCTGCTTCCCATCAGCTACGCATTTCTGCCTCGCCTTAGGGGCCGACTCACCCTACGCCGATGAACGTTGCGTAGGAAACCTTGGGCTTACGGCGAGGGGGCCTTTCACCCCCTTTATCGCTACTCATGTCAGCATTCGCACTTCCGATACCTCCAGCACCCTTTACAAGGCACCTTCGCAGGCTTACGGAACGCTCTCCTACCATGCGAGCAAAGCTCGCATCCGCAGCTTCGGTATATAGCTTAGCCCCGTTACATCTTCCGCGCAGGACGACTCGATCAGTGAGCTATTACGCTTTCTTTAAAGGGTGGCTGCTTCTAAGCCAACCTCCTGACTGTTTTAGCCTTCCCACTTCGTTTCCCACTTAGCTATATTTGGGGACCTTAGCTGGCGGTCTGGGTTGTTTCCCTCTTGACACCGGACGTTAGCACCCGATGTCTGTCTCCCGTGATTGCACTCTTCGGTATTCGGAGTTTGCTATGGCGGGGTAATCTGCAATAGACCCCCCAACCATGACAGTGCTCTACCCCCGAAGGTGAGACACGAGGCACTACCTAAATAGTTTTCGGAGAGAACCAGCTATTTCCAGGTTTGTTTAGCCTTTCACCCCTATCCACAGCTCATCCCCTAACTTTTCAACGTTAGTGGGTTCGGACCTCCAGTACGTGTTACCGCACCTTCATCCTGGCCATGGATAGATCACCTGGTTTCGGGTCTACGCCCAGCAACTGAACGCCCTATTCGGACTCGCTTTCGCTACGCCTGCCCTATACGGTTAAGCTTGCTACTGAACGTAAGTCGCTGACCCATTATACAAAAGGTACGCCGTCACCCCTTACGAGGCTCCGACTGTTTGTATGCATGCGGTTTCAGGATCTATTTCACTCCCCTCCCGGGGTTCTTTTCGCCTTTCCCTCACGGTACTGGTTCACTATCGGTCGATCACGAGTATTTAGCCTTGGAGGATGGTCCCCCCATCTTCAGACAGGATTTCACGTGTCCCGCCCTACTTGTCGCACACCTAGTTCTTTCATATTGTTTTCGCCTACAGGGCTATCACCTGCTATGGCCGCACTTTCCAGAGCGTTCGGCTAACAATACAAATAAAGAGTGCAAGGCTCATCCCATTTCGCTCGCCACTACTTTGTGCGCCCCGGCTCGATCGCCGACGCCAACGACGAGGCGCAGTTCGCCGAACTGCGCACGCTGGGCGAGCTCAACTCGGTCGCCAAGCGGTTC
>NZ_JBSFYR010000191.1:0-5586 GCF_053599875.1 Streptomyces sp. NPDC005151
CACCCCACGCCCGAATCCGCAACCCAGCCCCGACACGGCCTGCACACCCCCGAAACGATCAACCCGAAATCAAGCCGGTGGATCCGGGCTCAGCCGGACTGCGAGATGCCCTGCACGAGCTGGGTCAGGACGCTCAGAATTCCCTGACCGAACTTTGTCGGGGCAATCAGCACCCCCAACGCCAGCACGATGACAACGGTCAGCTTCTCGTCGAACCGGCTTCGAGCCTCCGTACGACGACGCAGCCGCAGAAACACGATGACAGCGAGCAGCACCGCCACATTGATCGTCAGCGCCCAGCCCCGATCGGACTGCTCCGGCTGGGTGGCGCGGCGGCCGATCCGACTACGAACCGCAGGCTGGCGCTCCCGGGCTGAGGAGATTGACGGTGCGACATGCCGTAGTGGGGACATGGGGGCGAGCTGTGGTGAGTACGCGGACCGGCAGAGCTCCGGCGACAGGCCTTCCAGCGGGGTGTGCCGGTCCTGGCGCAGTACATCGCACGGAGCGCCAACGCGCTTTGCAGCCTTGTTGTCACCGGGCAGGCGTAGCCGGCCGGAAGACCTCTGCTTCCCCCTCCCTGCGCCCGCTCCCGAGCCGGAGCCGTCCAGGGAACTTGTGCACGTCCCCCCTCTCTTTCTCCTTCCCGCAGACGATCAGTGCGGTTTCGGAATTCGCCGCCGAACTGCTCAACGCCCGACGGGAGGTAACCGAGTTCGGCCAGGCCATCACGGACGTGGTCCGGTGGCAGGAGAAGGTTCGCTCACCGGCCCTCACCGGTCGATTGCGGCCCGAGACACCCTGTCGGCCGGACATCATGTGGGTCGAGCGGGTTGCTCCACCTCCTCCAGCTGAAGTCCAGCGCGGACCGCCGGGTCCGTGAGTACGGCCGGACGGGAGTGTTCGCGGCGCTCAACGCCCGCCGGGCCTCGGGTTGCCAGGAGGAGGTAATAGGGGTCGTTCCAGAGGTCCCGGCACAGCTCGGGAGACGTTCGGTGCACGTTTCGTGCTCACGTGATGAGCACGGCCGTGACGGCGAGGCCGATGAGAAGGAGCAGGACGTGTCCCAGCGGCAGGCCGTGGTCGCTCGGTGGGCTCGGTTCCGCGGGCCGCAGTTCCGGGTGGGCGTGCAGGGCTGTGATCTCCTCGGCCATGCGGACGTACGACGGGCGCAGTCGCAGTCGTCGTTCGAGGCGCGGCTCCCCCAGCCCCGTCAGATGCCAGGTGCCGCCGTCCGACCGGCGTATCTCTACGCTGCCCTCGTCGGTGTACTCGGCTGCCCGCAGCCGTTCCCATGGGATGTGCCGTACGGTCCAGGCCCCGGTCAGCCACAGACCGGTGCTGTCCGCGGTGGCACGCCAGTTGAGGAGGACGGCCGCGAAGTGGATCCATATCGGCAGTGAGAGCAGGGGGAGGAGGAGGTGCCAGTGGAAGCCGTCCGTCGCGAGGGAGTGCGCGGTGAAGGAGACCCCGGTCGTCACGGCCGCGGTGAGGGCCAGTCCGGCGGTTCGGGCCACAGGGCCCGGCCCCCAGCGCACCGGGCGACCGGTGGGCGCCAGGGTGGCGGCGATGCGGTTGATCCGGGCCCGCCGCTGCGGGCCTGATGAGGTGTCGGAGTCGGTGTCCGTGAGGGTAGTGGCTCCCAGGAGGGGCTTCTTGCCGGTTCGGGGGAGCCGGACCGGGCCGGCGGTGCGGATCACGATCGGGTCCCCTGCCCGGTCCGTGGTGACGAGGACCAGTTCGCCGCCTTCGTAGGGGGCGCCGAGCAGGACCGCTTCGTGCAACCGCGTGTCGACGGAGAATTCCTCCTCGTCCTCCTCCTCGGCTTCGTCTTCGATGCGGTCCACCCGCTCGTCGTCATCGGGGAGCGTCGCCGTGCACAGACAGGTGAAGAGCGCGGTCTGGCCGACTGTGTCATCGGCAGCGTAGACCCAGGTACGTCCTTCATAGTCCGTGCGGTCCAGCACGCGCAGGGCCGGCACCGGTGCGCGGCGCAGCGCCACGGCACGGCGGCGGGCGAGGACGCCCACCGTGAGGAAAGAGAGGCCGGGCAGTCCGGCCGCCAGGACCAGCATCTGCCAGCCGAAGGCGTCGTACGGCTCCGCCACCAGGCGCCGCCACGAGCCGCTCTCCAGCACGGTCACCGTGCTGCCGACGCCGTAGTCCTCGGGGTAGAACGCGTCGACGGTGATGCGCCGTTCGTCATCGGTGCGGACGCGCACCGTCTCCTCGCCGCGGCGGATCACCGTCGCCGTGATGTGCACGGCCCGGTCCGCGTGCCGCTCGTCCGCGCGGATGCCGCTCAGCCCCAAGAGGACCGCACCGGCGGCCACGGCGCACAGGACCAGCCCGGCGGCGAGCGGAAGCCTGCCTCGCACGAGTGGGCCGGCGGGCTCCGGCAACCGATGCCGCACTCCGGCGGCCCGTTCCACGAGCCGCCGCTGCCTGGACCGGGCGGCCAGCCGCTCGCGGGCCGCGGCCCAGCCAAAGCCCAGGGCCCCGATCACGGCGAAGTTCGCGACCTGGGACATCCGGTCGGCGCCCGGCAGCTCTCCCCACGCCACCATGGCCGCCAGCGCGGGCGCTGCGATCAGCGTGAGCTCCGGAAGCCAGGCGAGCCAGTACAACAGGCCGACGGCCAGACCCACTTCCGCCATGCCGCCCCAGTCCGGGCCGCAGGGCGCCGCATCGCTGCACGACGGGACCGGTTCCACCGCGATCGCCCATACGACGGTGATCAGCAGCGCCAGCACGGACCACATGGGCCTGGCCCAGGATGCGGGGCGGGCCCGGGCCCATAGGGCGGCATCGGTGGACGACCAGGCGGGCGTGCCTGCCGGAACGGAGCCCGACGGTATCGGGACGGGGGTTTCGGACACGTGAGGATTATGCGGCAGGAGACCGCCCCCGCCGGACCGGTTCCGCGCGCTGCGGTCTGCGTAGCCGAGACTGCCGCGGCGAACGGGTGGGCGGTCGCTATGGAACGCCACAGGTCCGGCGCCTTCATCGTGCGCGCGGCCGGAGTGCTCGCGCGGAAGTCGGGACCGGTGGCAGGCGAGGTAGTCGCCGTATGGACTGACGGCATGTACGACGTGCGCCGGTCGGACGCGTACGTGGGCGGTCTGCGGCTGGACGACGCAGCGGAGCTGTCACAGGTGCTGACCACGCTCGGCCAGGGCGCGGAGGCAGGGGACATCGTGACGTCCGGTGCGCCCGCGGGTGCCAGTGCGCCGGCACCCGCGGGAGTGTCCGACCCGGGCAGCGTCGAGGCGTGGGAGGGCGACGGCGGCGCGGTGCCGGGCGTCCATGCTCCCCGCCCGGCGGCGCTCCCCCTGGGAATTGACTCGGACGGGTCGAGCGAGGCTCTCCCTCGGGTGGCAGAGCCTGTCCCCGACGCTCCCGCGGTGCCGACACAGGCACCCGTCGAGGAGGTCCTGGCGGAGGCTGACGTGCCCCAGTACCGATTCGGGCGATGTGACGACCGGGGACGCTACCCGGTGGCGGTCGATGGCACGCCGGTTGGGCACGTCTACCGGACTCGCTGCACGTGGTGGGCCCTCGGCCTTGACGAGGAGCGCGCGACCGATCACACCAGCCGCGCGGCGGCGGCCCGACTCGTCGCGCTGGTCGACGTGCGGGCCGCGGCTGAAGCCGATATGGCGCGCAAGATGCGGCGGCGCACCGAGACGCCCGATGGGTGGCGCTTCACCACGTGGGACGCCGTCGGTCCGGGCGACGTCGTCCGGACCCCAGGCCGGTACCAGCCCGTGCAAGAAGGGTTCTCGAACGACGGCCCGTTGTATCCGGAAACGTGGGGCGCCCCGGTGACCTTGACCGGTGTCGAGCATCTGCCCACCGGGTCCGTTGTGGCGCGCGGACAGGAGGAGGGCGCGCCCGCATGGCTCGGGATGGGTGTCCTCCTGTCCACTCCGCAGTTCGCTGAGGTTGGCCTTCTGGTGCCGGAGGCGGCAGCCCCGGCGGAGGCGGCAGCCCCGGCGGAGGCGTACCGGGAGCGGGCACCGCCGGGGAGCAGGCCGACGCCCGGCCCGGGGAGAGGGAGAGGAAGGAAGAGATGCTCTTCCCCCAAGGGGGAAGAGGTGTCGGCAGCGCCGTCCGCTGACCCACACCCGCTGACCTGCAGTGGAACACCTCAGCGAATTCATCGTTGGCAACCCGTTGAGCAACTGGTTAAGCAACCCGTTGCACACCCTGCAAGACCACCAGTTGGGCCACCTGCTAGGCCGCGGTGGATGTGGACCTGCTGCGCCGCGAAGACCGACCCGCGGCGCCGCCCAACGCCGTGATCGGTCCTCCGGTGATTTGGCCAACGGTCAGCGCGACGGGACTTCTGCGCCTGCGAGACGCCGGAGCTGGTCGCGAAGATCGAGGGCAGGGAGCATCCGGCCCTGCCCAGTGGCTTTGTTCACTTCAATCGACAGCGTTTGTTCATGGGTTCCGGCGGCGTTCGGTGATCGTCGGCCCTCTGGATGTTCACGGGAAATGACGGCAGGCATGCTCTGGCGCCTTCTGCTTCGTCCCTCGCCCTGCATCTTGGATCGGTCGTGATCATCCGGCGCATAATGAGCCCTGTCGTCAGCCGCGGGTGGTGGCAGCATGCCGCTTCATGGCCCAGTGCACGCCGTGGGTGAAGCACCCGTGTGGCGCCGCCGCCGAGTGCCGTGACCACACGTTCTTGTTCTCGACGCGGGTGGGTACGGGTGCCGGTGACGCTCATGACGGACGCGGCGTACACACGGTGCACGCGGCAGGCCCGCGACCGGGGGCGCGGGCCTGCCGCCGCGGAGTTGATCGTTCCATCAGGACGAGCGGAGCCCGTATCCCAGAGCGCGCCTCAGCGCGATGTGGGTCAGCCAGGCCATCCCGAAGGTGAAGGGCGCGGCGGTGTTGTCGGAGGGGCCGGGAATTGCGGAGCAGATCGCCATGACGGCGAACGGGATCCAGACCCGGAGCAACGTGTGCTGAACGGCCGCCGAGCCCGGCGCGAGCCTGGTCAGCAAGGGGACGAGGAGCCCGATCACGGCAAACGGAATGGTGAGGCCCGTGTGCTTCGCCGCCTCGAACACCGTCCAGGCGAGCAGGAGGAGGCCGAACACGCTCCAGGCGAAACGTGCGGCCCAGGAGGCCGGACTCGTCGCGGCACTGGCGGTCTCACGCGTCATGGTGACTCTCTCTCCCCGTGTCGTGCGCTTCGCGTGTCGGGTCACTCGCCGTCAGCAGTATGCGGCGTGCCGCCGCTTGCGCGGCGCATCTATCCGACCGCAGGATCCCGTGGATCGCCGGCTTGTAGGTATCCAGCGCGGTCGGCCGCGGCGGCAGCTTCTTCCTCGGCTCCGGCCAGACCGAGTCCACGGCCTTGCGGACCGTCCGCCACGACACGTTGTACTTGCGCTCGATCTCTCGCAGCGTCATGCCGCCGCGGTGGTCGCGCCGGATCGCGGCGCGCAGCTCGATCTTCGACATCTGCGGCATGACTAGTACTACAGGGATAGATCTTGGTGTGCGATTGAGGCAGAATGGTCTGTCGTGAGTGCACGAGGTCGGGATAAGGACGAGCTGGCGGCGGAG
>NZ_JBSFYR010000192.1:0-5506 GCF_053599875.1 Streptomyces sp. NPDC005151
TCCGGCGGTTCCAACCTTACCAGACTCTTTTTCGTTTCCGTTTCCGGTCCGAATTTGATTCCGGTGGCCTTTGGAGTGGCCTTTGCCTTTCGGCGTGTCCACTACTTTAGTCGATTTCCTTGGCAGCTCATAATCGAGCCGATGGGATCGAATTACGGCATGCCGAATTCGCACCCGCCAGGGTGAGTCGAAGGTAGTGGTTGGTCGCTTCCGGGTGCTCAGCCTCGGTCCGATGGACCGTGCCGACAGCAGTACCCGTTCAAGCGGCTCGGACTACGTTAGGTGTCCGGCAGAGGCGAGTCAAGTTGCGCGGCGGCGTGGTGTGTGGGGTCGGTACAGGCTCACCGTGGGGTCTCCGTCGATCCAGAAGCGCCAGGGGTGTGGGGCTCCGTCACCGCCCACGCCGGTGCGGGGACCGTTGCGTACCTGGTCGCACGGTGGTGGGGTGCCGTGCAGTACGGACAAAGGGGCACCCGGGTGGGCGATGGCGTCAGTGCCGTTCAGGCTTCGGCCGATGTCGAGGGCGGTAGCCAGACGGGATGGGCCGTTGGCCAGTTCTCGGTCGTTGCGGGCCGAGATTCGACGTTTACGGCTGAGCTCAGCGCCCACCCGGACTTCGCCCGCCCGGAGCAGTACACCGCTCGCCACGCCTTCGGGGCCGCACACCAGGTTGAGGCAGTGCCACGACGACATGTAGGAGAGACAGACGGTGCGAGCGATTATCTACGCCAGGCTCAGCCCAACCCCGAGGGGCGAGGAGTCCAAGGGTGGGAACCTCACGCAACAGGTCGAACTGAGCCAGGCACTGTGCGACCGGAACGGTTGGACCGTTGTAGAGGTCATCACAGAGAAGGACTCTTCGGCGTCGAAGTTCCGCGTCGTTGAGGGCCGCAAGGTGTCGGCTCGCGGTGAAGGCTGGAGGCGCGTGGTCGAGCTGGTTCGCACGGGTACGGCTGACGTCGTCGTAGCCAGGCACTACGACCGCCTCTACCGGACGACACGCGACCTGGTCGAGCTGGTGGACCTGGCCGAGGAGACCGGCGTTCATCTGGCCGCCGCACAGGCTCAGGGCGTCCTGGACTTGGCGACCCCTTCGGGTCGTCTGGCTGCTCGCATCGGCGCTGCGGTAGCCGAGAACGAGACCGAGATGCGAGTAGAGCGTCAGGTGCTCGGTCATCAGCGCCGCAGGGAGTCGGGCAGGCCCTTCTGGAGCACTCGCCCCTTCGGCTTCGAGCGCGACGGCACGCATCGCGAGGAGGAGGCGGAAGCCTTGCGGCAGGCGTACCGGGATGTCCTGGCCGGTGTCTCCCTGTGGTCCATCGCGAAAGACTGGAACGCTCGCGAGCTACTCTCGCCACACGGCAAGGAGTGGCGTAGCTCGAACCTCCGGTGCGTCCTCTTGAAACCGAGGAACGCGGGCATCCAGACGTACTCCCAGTGGGTCGAGAAGCCTGATGGGAGACGCGTACGGGTGACCGAGGAGACCGGCACGGGCAGTTGGGAGCCGATCGTCTCCGAGGGCGTGTTCCGGGCCCTCGCGCGCTACCTGAGCGACCCTGAGCGCAACACGGGCGGCGGAGGGAAGCGCAAGGCTCTGTTGTCCGGCGTGGTCCGCTGCTCGAAGTGTCAGGCCGTCGTGACGCAGGGGTGGAGCAAGAAGAACGCGGCGGGCGAGCGATACAGGATCTACACCTGCTCAGGTGGCCGGTGCATCACATGCCCGGCAGACCCCCTTGACTCCTTCGTGGTCCGGAAGGTCATCGACAGGGCCGAGGAGTGGAACCAGGCTCCGGCCACGGATGCCGCAGACGAGGAGCGCGAGGCCGAGCTACTGGCCGAGGAGGTGGCCACATCCGAGAGGCGTACCGCCCTGGCGGAGATGTTCGCCGTAGGAGACATCGACGCATCGACCATGCGTGCAGGCATCGGCAGGTGTGATGCCGACCTGGCGAAGTTCCGGACCGAGCTGGCAGACCTGGCAACGAAGCGGGTGCGGGTAGATCTGGGGGACGTCGAGTACCTGTGGGAGGAGTTGGACTACGAAGACCCCGACCGGATCGACTACGTGCGGACGGTTGTCATGCAGGTCTGCGAACTCGTCGAGCTGATGCCGAGAGGTCGAGGAGTCCGAGGGTTCAAGTCGGACCACTGCCGGATCACCTTCCGGAACCCGTGAGCGATGCGTCACTGCGGGCTGAGCGGACGGTAGCCAACGACGGGGGCGCCCTTCTGTGGACGATCACGTCGTTATTCCCCAGGGCGTGACCGTGTGAGGCTCGTTCCGATCCGGTCCAGCATCTGACCGAGCAGGTGGAGAGCTCGGGCTCGTGTCGGTGTTCCGCGGGAGGTTCCCCGCCAGTAGTCATCGGTGAACGTTTCGAGGGTAGCGAGGGTCTGGTGTTCGTCGTCTGCGGCCAGTACCAGGACGAACCGCACGTAATCGCCGATGTCGGTGCCCCGTGGATGCTGCTCGGCGAAGCCCCGAAGCCGTGGAGTCAAGGCGGGCAGCGTGCGGGTGGTAGGGAACACCACAGCGAGGCCCGCGAGGGCCAGCCGGACACCCGGACATTCGGCTGCCCATCGGGCGAGCAGGTCCGGGGTGCAGGACTGGACCGCCTCTCGGGCCCGGTTCTCGCTCTCCGGATCTGCATGCCGCGGAGTGTTGGGCCAGCAGTCGGCCAAGTGCCGGCCTGCGACAGTGGCGGCGTGGAACAGCAGGTCAACCGCTTCGAAGCGCTGCTGTGGTGGCACCCGGTCATCGACGGCCAGGGCCGCCAGCAGGGGGACGCCGTCGGCGGTGTCCGGCTGGCAGGTGTCCTGGTGGAGGATCTCGTTGTAGAAGTCGCCGAGGAAGAACCTGTCGTCCGTCCAGAACGGGTCAACTGAGGACTGGAACAACATCGCGGCCTGCGGCGGCTGCGGGCCTGCCAGACGGTCGGTGATGACGTCCCGGAAGCGCCGCCTGATCGGCGGCTCGATGACGCGACCGGCTCTCCAAGCTTCGTAAAGCTCGGCGCCGGTCGCGTCGTCCGGCCGGTCCTTCCGGTCGGAGGTGTGCATGTTCATGGCCAGTGCAGCCTACTGCTGGAGGGATCAGTCAGCCTTGGTCCCCCGGCAGTGCTTACAGACAACCCGCAGACTGACGTGACGTTCGAAGCGGAGTGTCTGACGTACGAGTGCAAGTGGTCGGCGCAGCCGTCGACGGATGGCGGGGCAGTCGACCGTGCATGACAGCGGCCCCCGGCATCGAGCCGAGGGCCTGTCTGCGGTCGCGTGCGGATGTTGTGGACGGTCACGTAATTCCCCGTCCTTGCGGTCACGTAATTCCCCAGCTCCTCGGTTGGGTGGGCGCGGTCCGAGCCGAGGTCGGCGCCGTGAGCCCGGGGCGACCCTGGCAGACTTCGCCGCATGGGATTGTTCAAGTGTTTGTGGCAACTCCAACTGGCCCCACTTCGACACTGAAGTTGGCCCCACGGCCCGGTGGTGGGGGGTCGTGTGAGGGTCGTCAACGTGGCTCCGGCAAGTTGTTTTGGCCCCACCCCGAACGGGTGGGTTCCCTGGCCGTGAGTAGGGCGCTGGGCGGTAGCGTGAAGCACATCGGATTCGATGGACGACGAGCCCCCGACAGGCGCGTCGAGAACACCGCGGATCTCGACCCGTGTTCGATCCGGGACCGACGGATTCTCCGATCCGCGGTGCCCGACGGGGACGGGCATTGGCGCGACCGGCGGAGAACGGTTCGTGCCCAACTGGGCCGAGGCCGGCGCCCCTGAGGGGTGCCGGCCTCGGTCTTAGATGCTCGGGTCATTACTTGTTGTCGACTCACTCAGCCGTAAATCGCCTGGTCTGCGGGTGCCCGCAGACCAGGGATTGCCGCGGTCCTGCCGGGCGTCCCGGTGGGACCGGCTTTCGGGCGGGTGAACGGGCGTCGGCGCACCGGCCAGAATGGAGCGCATGCCAATTGGACCAGGCGATTTCGAGCTGACCATGTGCGAACTGCGGGTCGTGGCCCGCTACGCAGTCGAGAGCGCACAGGAAGTCCTTGCGATCTTCGAGGATGCTCATCCCGAAGACGCGCGGCCTCGCGCTGCCGTCGAAGCTGCATGGACGTTCGCGAACGGCGCTCCACGAACAACGCTGCAGCGCGTTGCCTCGCTGGATGCGCACCGCGCGGCAAAAGCTGCCGTCAGCGAAGCCGCCAGACATGCTGCGCGTGCTGCGGGCGACGCGGCATCCGCTGCGTACCTGCACCCTCTTGCGAAGGCAACCCAGGTTGGCCACATCCTGCGCGCGACCGCAAGCTCGGCGCGGGCAGCCGAGCTTTGCGCGGGCGATGACCCCGCCGTGGGAGACGCGCTGATCCAGCAAGCGCGTCAGCGCGCTACGCCTGTGCTGATCGACGTTCTCGGTCGATACCCCCTCGCCCCCATCGGAAAGAGCCGCGTCGCGCACCTAATGAAGGCCTTGGATAGCTCACTTCGGACACCGTAGAGCAGACCGCCCCTGCGCCCCAGCTGGCACTCATCGCTGATGCCCTGACTCAGTCCGGTGAGGGATCCCCTTCCGGGCACTCGAGGACCGAACTACGCTACGAACGGCAAGGTTGAGCGGCTCTCACCGCACGTGGACCGATCTACGGGGTCCCGCCAGTGAGTCGCTGTTCAAGGCGCCCCACGTCTGCTTCGGCCCGCGAACGGGCTCGTGGGCCCAGGCCCGCCCTCAGGGCTTTCGGTGCTTCTCCTGGGTCTTCTTGAAGCGGAACGATTCGGTGCCGGTCTCAACGATGTGCGCGTTGAACGTGACCCGGTCAACGATCGCCGAGCAGAGCCGGGGGTCGACGAAGGTCTGCTTCCACTCCGAGAACGGCGCGTTCGAGGCGATGGCGATCGCGCGTCGTTCCTCGCGTTCGGTGAACACCTGGAACAGCAGCTTCGCGCCGGGCTTGTCCAGGTCGAGATATCCGAACTCGTCCAGACAGAGCAGGTCAACGCGTCCGTAGCGCGCGAGGGTGCGGCCGAGCTTCTTCTCGTCGGCCGCCTCGGCGAGCTCGTTGACCAGGTTCGCCGTGGTGGTGTAGCGGACCCGCATCCCGGCCTCGGCGATCGCGGTCCCGATGCCGATCAGCAGGTGCGACTTGCCGGTGCCGGAGTCGCCGATCAGGCAAAGCGGCAGGCCGGCCTTCACCCAGGCCGGGTCCGCCAGGGTGCTGACCTGCTCGGGGGTGACGTTCGGGTTCTTCTCGAACTCGAAGTCCTCCAGCCGCTTCGGGCGGGGGAAGTTCGCTTCTCTGACCAGGCGGGTCTTTTTCCGTTCCTCGCGCTGGAGGCATTCGGCTTCCAGCAGGTCGGCCAGGAAGTCCTTGTAACTGGCCCGCTCCTTGAGCGCGGTGGCCGCAATGTCCTCGAAGCGGACTGGTGACGCTCGCGGTGCGGGACCAGGGCGCGTTTGGGCTTCGGCGGTGCGACCGGGTGGCGCCTGTAGTGGGTGGCCTTGGCCCGGCCCAGCG
>NZ_JBSFYR010000193.1:0-5459 GCF_053599875.1 Streptomyces sp. NPDC005151
TCAGGTGCGGGGCGATGGCGTCCAGGGCCCGGCCCAGACGGTCGTCGTTGAGCAGCTCCGGCTCGATCCCGAAGACTTCCTCCACGGCCCACTCCGGAGCGTTCATGTAGATTCCGCACCGAATTGAGCTCTTCCACGTGTACATGAGCGCCGCCTGAGCATGTGCTCAAGTGCCTTGGAAGCTCTGGCTGGTTGGTTGCCGATTGGCGGAGAAGTCTTGCGGGCGCAACCGGTTGCCTCGGACTTCGGCGACCGGCGACACTCCGGGCGCGGCGAGGGCGGTCTCCGGGTCTACATGCACCCGGGTGGCGACGGTGCGCACGTCCGCTTCCGTGGTGGACTCCAGGTCGCCCTGCGGTACGAGGTAGAGGTGCCCCTCTTCGGCGTTGGTGCCGATGAGCAGGTCGACGTCGCCGGCCGGACCGTCGGCGAGACCTTCGGCGGGCTGGACCGGCAGGACCAGGCTGAAGGGGCTGAGCCCGGCCAGCGGGTCCGTGGCGGTGCTGGTGCGGAGGTCGAGGCCGGCCAGTGCGGGCAGGATCGCCAGGAAGCGCTCGTCCGGGATCGGGGCGAACGCCTCGGCGCTCGGTTCGACGCCCAGCGCGGCAGCCGCCGTGGCGGTGACCCGTTGCGCTTGCTCCGGGGTGAACGCGCCGGTGCCGTTGCCGCTCTGGACGATCGCTCGCCGGAACAGGCCCTTGGCCTCCGGTGTCGCGAGCAGCGCGCCGGTGAGCGTGGCGCCCGCGGACTGGCCGAAGACCGTGACGTTCTTGGGGTCGCCGCCGAATGTCGCAACTGTGTCGTGTACCCAGCTGAGTGCGGCGAGTACGTCGAGCAGTCCGCGGTTGGCCGGAGCACCCGCTAGATCGAGGAACCCGGGGATGCCGAGGCGGTAGTTCACCGTCACGGACGATGTCGTCGCGGGCGAACGCGCTGCCGTCGTAGAGCGCGGCGCGGTTCGAGCCGGTGACGAACCCGCCGCCGTGCACGAAGACCATGACGGGGCGCCTGCCGCCGTCGGCGGCAGGCGTGTGGACATCGACGGTCAGTACTCCTCGCCGGGCACCCAGCCCGGCCCGAAGTAGGGGATCATGTCGAGTTGGCCGAAGTCGCGGGCCGGCTGGGGAGCCGTGGGCGAGGGCTGCCTGCCGTCGCGGACACCGGACCAGCCCGGATGCGGTGCGGGCGGGGCGAAACGGCCGGCGCCGGTCGGTGCCGCCGCGTAGGGGAGGGCGCGGTAGCGCCCGCCGGGGTTTCGACGACCGGATCTGCCTGTTGGGGCATGGGACACACTTCCTCTCTGAAGGGGGACATCAGGAGATGCGGGAGAAGCCCGCCCACTCCTTGATCGCGAACTTCGATCCGCTGCGCGCGACCTCCGCGGCGCCTTGGCCTCCGAAGTGCGCCGGGAACACGAGCGCGTTGTTCTCGGCGGCGCGGCCGAGCAGCTTGTGCCGGGTCGCGCGGGACTGTGCCGGGTCTTCGCAGAAGCAGGAGTTGGTCTCCGGCTCTGCGATTTGCAGCGGGGTGTGCACCAGGTCCCCGACGAACAGGGCCTGATCGCCGCCGGATTCCAGGGTGAGCACGGACGCGCCGGGGGTGTGCCCAGGAGCGAGATCGAGCCGCAGGTTCTTGTCGATCCGGTACGTCCCCTCCCACAGACGCGTCAGCCCCGCCTGGTGGACCGGCGTGACGCTGTCCTCGAAGACATTCTGGTTCCCGCGGCCAAACACGGTCTTGTTCTCGTTGGCCGGGTCCCAGAACTCGAAGTCCCGCCGGGTCATCAGGTACGTGGCGTTCGGGAAGGTCGGCACCCAGGTCCGGCCGTCGAGGCGGGTGTTCCAGCCGACGTGATCGATGTGCAGGTGGGTGTTGACCACGATGTCGATTTCCTCGGGTCGCACCCCGGCGGCGGCGAGGTTGTCGAGGTAGTTCGTGTCCAGGCGGCTCCACACCGGCGCGTAGGGCCGGTCCTTGTGGTTGCCCACGCCGGTGTCGACGAGGATCGTGCGCCCCTCGCTGCGCAGCAGCCAGGACTGGATCGCCGTACGACACTCGCCGGTCTCCGGGTTCCAGAAGTCGGGCGCCAGCCAGTCGCGGTGCTCGTCCCACGAGCCGTCGGGGCTGTCCGGGAAGAACTGGCCCGGGGGCATCTCGACCGAGCCGTAAAACTCTTTGATGCGGGTGATGGTGACGTCGCCAAGGGTGATCTGCTCCGGGTTCTGATCCATGTGGTCCGTCCTCGGGTCCGGGGTGCGTGGCCGAATGAGACCGAGCATGGACACGCGGACGGGCACGAACCACTCCCGGGTTGTCCTACCCCTCGCAGGGTGTGGCTGGGATCGGGCCGCGCACCAAATACTGGGGCAATGAACGGACCCGGCCCACTCGGCGCCTTCCTCCAAGCCCGACGGACGCGGCTGCGACCCGAGGACGTCGGCCTGCGCGACCTCGGGCCCCGCAGGCGGGTGGCCGGGCTCCGGCGCGAGGAACTGGCCCAGCTGGAGGGCGTCAGCGTCTCGTACTACGCACGGCTGGAACAGGGCCTGTCCCGCGGGGCCTCGCCGGCCGCAGACCGTCTGACCGCACTGGTGCTCGCCGCGCACCACTCCCCCGACGCCGGGCGGACCAGCATGGAAGCGGATCACCTGACCCGTACCTGCGGACTCGACCGGAACACGTTGACCGCGACACTCGACCGTCTCGTGTCCGTGAACGCCGTCGGAGCATGGACATTCGAACCGATCACGGAAGACGTGTCCTGGGACGCGCCTCGTAAATGAGAACTCTGCTCACGGGTATAGAGACAGCGCGCAACTCGCGTCGGCGCCGCCGGCGACAGCCGCGGGAGGTGGCGACGGCGCACCGGACAGGCTTGCCACAGAAATGCTGCAGATGATCGCCGCAGTGCCGTCCCGCCCGACATCGGAAGGTCACGGATTCCGGTGCTCTGTCGGCACGACTTGATCTGGTGGGGCTACGCGTCGACCCATCCCGCAGTGTTCGAGTAGGACTCGTAGGAGTAGCGAGTGCGACGATCCCACTCCTCACCGGTAATGTGCTCGTATACCCGGTCCGGCACGTAGAGCAGGCTCTCCGCCCAGATGAGACCGGTGGCGTACGGAACGAAGCGCGCCGGGTCCTGGAGCACGATCTCGTACGTTTCACGTCCGGCAGCCACGACGGCCGCGCGCGTGTAGAGGAAGCTGTCGCTCGACAGTTCGCGCCCGTACTCCTTGCGGTCCAGCCGGTAGAGCGCCCACGACAGCCGTTCGGCGAACCCGATGACCGCTGCGAGTGGCCCGGCAGACAGACGTGCCGTCAGCGCAGCGGCCATTTCTTGCGCGTCGGGATCGGGTGTGGGAGGTCTGCAGTCGTCGATGAACTGCCAGAAGGTGTTCTCGTTCATGTCGCTGAGCATGACGGACGGCTCTGACAAGCAGCCGTGTGACGCCTCACCCGGCGCTGGCAGCTGCTCGCCAGCCACACGACCTACCTGACACGACGGCGGCCGTCGTTGGTAAGGACGGATTCATCAGGGGAGAGTCCATGATGAGGGAGATGCTCGCCCACGTGTGTGCGCATCGACACCATCGGCGAACAACTGGAGCAGCTGGGCCAGAATCATGGCGGGCTTGGCCGTAGGTTGGACCGGCAACCGGGCGGCGGTCAGCAAGGGATTCCCATCCGTGTCCACTGGTGCTCAGCCCCATCCGCGTGGCCGGCGAGCTCTCGCCCGCCACCACGGCCAACGCGAGCACATGAGCGACACCCCTGGCCGCCTCGGTGCCCAGGGCCATCAGCAGATGCTGGCTGACGTACTGCCGCCTCGCGTCGGGGCACCAGAAGCTCGGGCGTGATCGCTGGACGCGTCGCCGGATGGATATGGAATGCGCAGAAAGCCCGCACATCATTGGTGTGCGGGCAAAAGAGAGGGGCAGTGGCCACAATGTGGCGAGTGCCCCTTCAAGTCCGAGCAGAGGCTATCAAGAGTGCCGCCGCACCGCTGCTCAGAGCAGGGTTCGACCACCCGCGCTACCTGCGCCGATATTCGACCTGGCAAATTTTCAGCGGCAGGCGGCGGCAATACCTGCCGCCCCCTGGAGGTTCTCGGTCCCGGTTCCCGGGGCCCTGTCTCCCCCGGCCCGGGTGGGCCGCACGGCGGTTCAGCAGTGACAGCGCCCCGGTCAGCCTCGTCGTTGCATACCCCGCATCTGTTGGTTCCTCACCCTGAAGAGAAGGGTGAGACATCACTCGACTGGCACATCAGGGCTCTACTCGTGCGTACTATCTCCAGACACTGCTGCACATTGCGGCAGTTATGTCCTGCGGGTGTCCCAGTCAGCACAGACGGGGCACCTGCCTCCACCCGCTCGCGGACCGGGTTCGTGCTTTTCACCGCCGTACCCGCGAGCTGCAGAAAGGCCCATGACATGTCTGAAATTCAGGTCCACGCCACAGGACTGGCGTCGCAGTACATCGCCCAGGTGACGGGCGACCTTGAGCGCAACGTCAAGGAGCAGGAACGTTTCAGTGCGGAAATCGAGGCGTTGCAGGAGCAGTTGGGTGCCCTGCAGCACGACCACTCCGTGCTGGTGAGCATGCAGGATGCACTTGGCGGCGCGAGCCCCGCCGGCGAGGCGGACACCACGGCCGCGCCGACCGTGCCGCGCCAGGCCACCCCCGAACCCCGGCAGAGCAAGCCGAAGAAGGCGGCCGCCACGAGTGCAAAGGCGACGGCATCCAAGAAGAGCGCTGCCAAGGCATCGTCCGCGAAAGCCTCGTCCGCGAAGGCACCCAAGGCAGACACCAAGCCGACCCTCGTCAACCTGATCCGCGGTCACCTGGAGCAGCAGAGCGAGCCGCGTTCCGCCACCGAAATCTCCGCCGCGCTCACGAAGGCCCACCCTGACCGCGGCGTGAAGACCACCGTTGTGCGTACCACTCTCGAAGGGCTGGTCGCCAAGAGCCAGGCTCAGCGCACCAAGCAGGGATCGTCCGTCTTCTACACCGCGACCGCTGCTTCGGAGCCTGCTGCGGCCGACTCTCAGCAGGAGGCAGTGGCCGGCTGAGCACTCTCAGGAGCGCCCATCTCACCGCCACCAGGGGGCGGTCCGGTGGCGTCCCGGCCGAAACCTCAGCGTGCATGGCCCAGCCGGCGTGCAGCGGTGCGGGAGTAGGCCTCCCCACACCGTCGCCCGCGCCCTCCCAACCGGTACCCGGGTCAAAGGTAGACGAACCGGCAGAACACCAGAACGAGACACCGTGGCCGAGCCTGCACGCCCGCCTGGTGGAGGTGTTGCAGGAGGCGAAGGCCCAGACCTCAAGGAGTAGGGATGCCTGCCGGGCGGTGCGGGCCCCGAGGCTGAATCGTTCCGGGTTCGGTAGAGACTCTAAGTTGTGGCTGTGACCAGCGGTTTTGGCTGGTTCTGGAGGTAGTAGGTGGCTTCGTACTCGGC
>NZ_JBSFYR010000194.1:0-5415 GCF_053599875.1 Streptomyces sp. NPDC005151
CCCGGAAACCCCCCCACCTTCACCCCCGCACACCGCCCCGCCCCGCAACCCGCCCCCCCCCCCCCACCACCTGCCCCCCCGCGGGGGGGGGGGCGGGGGGGGGGGGGCGCCCCCCCCCACCCCCCCCGCCCCTTCCGCTGCGCCTCGGCCGTCAGGCGACGAACGTGCGGGGCGCCTCCGCTCCCGCGCTCGCCCCCGACCTCACCAGCTCCGCCGCCGCGGCGAGCCGTACCGCCGCCTCGTCCGCCACTGGACCGCCGACCGTGAACGGCAGCCGTACGTATCCCTCGAAGGCGCCGTCGACGCCGAATCGCGGACCGGACGGCACCCGCACCCCCACCCGCTCGCCCGCCACGGCCAGCCGTGACCCCGAGAGTCCGCCGGTGCGCACCCAGAGCGTCAGCCCGCCGCGCGGCACCTGGAACTCCCACTCCGGCAGCTCCCGGCGCACCGCCGCGACCAGCGCGTCCCGGTTCTCCCGCGCCTGACCGCGCCGGAGCTCCACGGCCTCCTCCCAGCCCCCCGTGCGCATCAGCCAGTTGATGGCGAGCTGTTCCAGCACGGGTGTGCCCATGTCGGCGTAGGCGCGGGCGGACACCAGACTGCGGATCACGTCCGGCGCGGCCCGCACCCAGCCGATCCGCATGCCTGCCCAGAACGCCTTGCTGGCCGAGCCGACGGTGAGCACGGTGCTGCCCGCCGGGTCGAAGGCACAGACCCGGCGCGGCATCTCGACATCGGCGTCGAGGTACAGCTCGTTCATGGTCTCGTCGACGACCAGGACCGTCCCGGCGGAGCGGGCCGCGTCCACCAGAGCCCGCCGGTGGCTCTCGTCGGCGAGCGCGCCGGTGGGATTGTGGAAGTCCGCCACGACGTATGCGAGCCGTGGCGCCGCGTCGCGCAGCACCTGCCGCCAGCGGTTCATGTCCCAGCCGCCGATCCCCTCCTCCATCGCCACCGGCACCAGCCGGGCACCCGCCTCCCGCATCAGCTGAAGGATGTTGGCGTACGAGGGGGACTCCACCGCGATCCGCTCGCCGCGCCCGGCGAAGAGGTGGCAGATGGCGTCGATCGCGCCCATTGCGCCGGTGGTGACCATGATCTGTTCGGGCATCGTCGGGATGCCGCGCTCGGTGTAGCGGTCGGCGATCATCTGCCGCAGCGCGGGCAGCCCGGCCGGATAGTCGCCGTGGGTGTGCGCGTACGGCGGCAACTCCTCCAGGGCACCCTGGACGGCGCGGGTCAGCCAGGGTTCGGGCGCGGGCAGCGAGGCACAGCCCAGGTCGATCATCGAACCGAGCGACTCCGGGGGCAGCGGTTCCAGGCCACGCGCGGGCAGGGGGTTGCCTGCCGGGACCGCGGTCCAGCTGCCCGCGCCGCGCCGGGACTCCAGGAATCCCTCGGCACGAAGCGCCTCGTAGGCGGCGGCGACGGTGGTGCGGCTGACAGACAGGGCGAGCGCCAGCTCGCGTTCGGCAGGGAGCCGGGCGGCAACCGGCACCCGGCCTTCGAGGACGAGCAGCCGGACGCCGTCGGCGAGCGCGCGATAGGCGGGGGGCCTGCGGGCGCCGGGGCCCATCGGCTTCTGCTGCTGGGCCTGGAGCTGCCGGGCGAGCTGCGCGGCACCGACGGCCGAAGTCCACTGCGCCATGTAAATCAGTCCACCTTCCTCGGATTGGCCATAGTTGGCAGCCAATCCCCTGCCACAGAGTGTCATGAGGCAGTCCACCACCACCACACGAGGGAGCACATCTTGTCCGTCACCGCCGTCCCCCGCCGGGCGCACCTCACACGGCGGCTGATGCAGCTGTACGTCGGTCTGGCCCTGTACGGGGCGAGCTCGGCGCTCATGGTCCGCGCCGGGCTCGGGCTCGAACCCTGGGGGGTGCTGCACCAGGGCCTCGCGGAACGCACCGGGCTGTCCATCGGGGTCGTCGCGATCATCGTCGGCGCGGCGGTCCTTCTCCTGTGGGTACCGATGAGGCAGCGCCCCGGGCTCGGCACGGTCTCCAATGTCTTCGCCATCGGCCTCGCCATGGACGGCACGCTCGCCCTCGTCCCGGAGCTGCACGGCCTGGCGGCCCGGATCGTCATCATGGTCGCGGGGATCGCGCTCAACGGTGTCGCGACGGGGCTGTACATCGCGGCGCGGTTCGGCCCCGGGCCGCGCGACGGCCTGATGACCGGACTGCACCGGCGCACCGGCCGCTCCGTCCGCCTGGTCCGTACGGCAATCGAGGTGGCCGTGGTGGCGACCGGCTTCCTGCTCGGCGGCTCCCTGGGCGTGGGCACGGTCCTGTACGCGCTGTCCATCGGCCCGCTCGCCCAGCTGTTCCTGCGCTTCTTCGCGGTCCCCGAGGCGAAGCCTGCCGACGAGACCGTCGCTCCCGCGCCGGGGTCCGGCACCACCGCCGTCACCGTCCGGCCATCGGAGGAGGCCATACTGCCGCAGTGACCTCTGTACGCCACCCTTATCTGGACCATCCCGCGACGATCCCGTTCGCCCACCGAGGCGGAGCGGCGGGCGGGATCGAGAACACCACGGCCGCGTTCCGCCGGGCCGCCGATGCCGGCTACCGCTACTTCGAGACCGATGTGCACACGACGTCGGACGGACGTCTGGTCGCCTTCCACGACGCCACCCTGGACCGGGTGACGGACGCCCGTGGCCGGATAGCCGACCTGCCGTGGAGCGAGGTGCGGCGGGCCCGGGTGGCGGGCCGTGAACCGCTGCCGCTGTTCGAGGAGTTGCTGGAGGCGTTTCCCGACGCCCGCTGGAACGTGGACATCAAGGCCGAGCCGGCGCTCGTCCCGCTGATCGACCTGATCCGCCGGACCGATGCCTGGGACCGGGTGTGCGTCGGCTCGTTCTCGGAGACCCGGGTGGCCAGGGCGCACCGCCTCGCGGGCCCCCGGCTGGCCACCTCGTACGGCGTCCGCGGCGTCCTGGGCCTGCGGCTGCGCTCGTACGGCATACCGGCCGCGCTGCGCGCCGGAGCGGTGTGCGCGCAGGTCCCGGAGAGCCAGAACGGGGTCCGGGTGGTCGACCGGCGCTTCGTCCGGGAGGCCCATGCCCGCGGGCTCCAGGTCCATGTCTGGACGGTGAACGAACCGGAGCGGATGGCAGCTCTCCTCGATCTCGGTGTGGATGGCATCATGACCGATCACATCGAGACGCTGCGCACGGTGCTGAGCGAGCGGGGGGCCTGGGCCTGACGCCGGCCGGCCCGGCGGCGTCCCTACGGGGAGATACGAGGGGGGTGCGGGTTGAGCGCCGAGACCGCCGACACCGCTGAGCCGACGCCGGAACGCACCACCGGCGGCGCCGATGCCGCGGACCGCAGACGCGAACAACGCGGCTGGTACTTCTACGACTTCGCGTGTTCGGTCTACTCGACCAGCGTTCTCACTGTGTTTCTCGGCCCCTATCTGACGTCGATCGCCAAGGCCGCCGCCGACGCCGACGGTTTTGTGCACCCGCTCGGTGTCCCGGTGCGCGCGGGTTCGCTCTTCGCCTACGCGGTCTCGATGTCCGTCGTTGTGGCGGTGGTGGTGATGCCGATCGTGGGCGCCGCCGCCGACCGCACGGGCCGCAAGAAGCCCCTGCTGGCGGCCGCCGCGTACGTGGGGGCGGCCGCGACGACCGGGATGTTCTTCCTGGACGGCCACCGCTATCTGCTGGGCGCGTTCCTGCTGATCGTGGCGAACGCGTCGATCTCGGTGTCGATGGTGCTCTACAACGCGTATCTGCCGCAGATCGCCGAGCCCGACGAACGCGACGCCGTCTCGTCCCGGGGCTGGGCCTTCGGCTACACGTCGGGGGCGCTCGTCCTCGTCCTCAATCTGGTCCTCTACACGGGCCACGATTCGTTCGGTCTCTCCGAGTCCGACGCGGTGCGGATCTGCCTCGCGTCGGCGGGGGTCTGGTGGGGAGCATTCACGGTCGTACCGCTGCGACGGCTACGTGACCGGCGGGTGGCACCGGGCGGTGAGGGTGCGGTCGGCTCCGGCTGGCGGCAGCTGATCGTGACCCTGCGCGACATGCGCCGCCACCCGCTCACGCTCTCGTTCCTGCTCGCCTATCTCGTCTACAACGACGGCATCCAGACGGTGATCTCGCAGGCGTCGGTGTACGGCTCCGAGGAGCTGGGCCTCGACCAGACATCCCTGATCACGGCCGTACTGCTGGTGCAGGTGCTCGCGGTGGCCGGGGCCCTGGGCATGGGCCGGCTGGCACGGGTGTACGGCGCGAAGCGTACGATCCTGGCCTCGCTCGTCGTCTGGACCCTGATCCTCGTCGCCGGATACTTCCTGCCCTCGGACGCCCCGGTCTTCTTCTATCTGCTGGCCTCGGCGATCGGCCTGGTCCTCGGCGGCAGCCAGGCACTGTCCCGCTCGCTGTTCTCGCATCTGGTGCCCCGCGGCAAGGAGGCGGAGTACTTCTCCGCGTACGAGATGAGCGACCGTGGACTGAGCTGGCTGGGGCCGCTGGTGTTCGGTCTCGCGTATCAGCTGACCGGCAGCTACCGGGATGCGATCATCTCTTTGGTGATCTTCTTCGCGGTCGGTTCCGTGCTGCTCGCGAGGGTGCCCGTACGGCAGGCCGTTGCGGCCGCGGGGAATCCCGTTCCGGAACGGATTTAGACGTTGAAGTGAAAGGCCGGTAGTGTACGCCTTTGGCTTGCCCGGAGGACCGTTACTGCGAGCGGAAGAAGCCAAACCGTTGGGTGACAACTTCTGCCAAATGTGACAATCCGGGCAATGTTGGGTACCCAACTCTGAAAAAGCAGCGGCACGACGGGCGACGCATGACCGGCAACGGGAATCTTTGCCGCCGACCGGACGTTGACCGGATGACGACGACAGCGACACCTGTCCTGTGGGCGACAAGCCCGGGAGGCACGATTCATGAGTGAGCGAGCTCTCCGCGGCACGCGACTCGTGGTTACCAGCTACGAGACGGACCGCGGCATCGATCTGGCCCCGCGCCAGGCGGTGGAGTACGCATGCCAGAACGGACATCGATTTGAGATGCCGTTCTCGGTAGAGGCGGAAATTCCGCCGGAGTGGGAGTGCAAGGCGTGCGGCGCCATGGCACTCCTGGTGGACGGGGATGGCCCCGAGGAGAAGAAGGGCAAGCCTGCGCGTACGCACTGGGACATGCTCATGGAGCGGCGCACACGCGAGGAGCTTGAGGAGGTGCTGGCCGAGAGGCTGGCGGTTCTGCGCTCCGGAGCCATGAACATCGCCGTGCACCCGCGGGACAGCAGGAAGTCTGCCTGACCGCGCGACACCGCAGAGCGACAGAGCCGCGGGCCGTGACACACCGAGTGTGTGGCTACCTGCCGGCGCTCCCGTCGGCGCTGCCGGCGCTTCCCGCAGCGCCTTCCCAGCCGAACCCGTCGTACGGCTACC
>NZ_JBSFYR010000195.1:0-5390 GCF_053599875.1 Streptomyces sp. NPDC005151
CAGCAACGGTCCGACCGGCTGAGAGGCTGTCGGGGGACCTCGGACCGGAAAGCGGACGCGGTCTGGTGCGTGCGATTCCAAGGCGGAGGAGGGAGGCGACGCGGAGCGTCGCCGACCGACGACAACGCGGGAAGCGTGCGTGCCAGGGCGTGGCCGCCCGGTCAGAGGTCCCCCGACAGCCTCTGAGACCACACGGACGCAGCGGTGCCCGCCGGGCAGCGACCCGGCGGGCACCGACATCTTCGTTCGGGGATCAGCTGAGCACCGCTTCCGTCAGCCGCCCGTCCTGCATCACCACCGTCCGGTCCGCCCGTTCCAGATGCGTCCGGTCGTGGGTGACCAGCACGGTCGCCGTCGACCGTTCCCGGGTCAGCGTGATCAGCAGGTCCAGCACCGCCGCGCCGCGCTCATGGTCGAGAGCGCTCGTCGGCTCGTCGACCAGGAGTACCGCCGGATCGTTCATCAGCGCCCGCGCGATATTGATCCGCTGGCGCTGGCCGCCCGACAGCTGGTGCGGCCTGCGGTCCGCCTTGTCGGCCAGACCGACCGCGTCGAGGAGCTCCAGCGCCCGCCTGCGGGCGCCGCGCGTGTTGCCGCCCGACAGATGGGTCATCACCTGAAGCTGTTCGACGGCGGTCAGCGACGGCAGCAGGTTCGGCTGCTGGAAGACGATGCCGATGCGTTCGCGGCGCAGCGCCGCCTTCTCCGCGCGTCCGAGTCCCGCCGTCTCCCGGCCTGCGACCACGACCCGCCCCTCGTCCGGCGTGACCAGCGTCGCCGCCACCGCGAGGAGGCTGGACTTGCCGGAGCCGGACGGTCCGACGACCGCGGTGAGCGAGCCCTCGGGAACGTCGAGCGAGACGCGGTCGAGTGCGGTGAGCCGGCCGTCGCCGTCGGGGTAGGTGAGGGTGACATCGGCGAGGGTGAGGGTCATCGGGCACTCCCGAGTGCGGTGAGCGGGTCGACGGCGGTGATCCGCCGGATGGACAGCGCCGCCCCGAGGGCGCCGAGGGCGATCATGACGGCCGCCGGAACGAGGACGGTCGCCGCGTCGAGGACGAACGGCACGGCCCCGCCGCTGACCACCGCGCCGATGCCAGAGGCGAGCGCGGTCCCCAGCCCCGTACCGATCGCGAGCATCACGACGGCCTGCCCGAGCGCGTCGCGCAGAAGGTACGGGGTGGAGGCGCCGAGCGCCTTGAGGACGGCGACGTCGCCGCTGCGCTGGATCGTCCAGACGGTGAAGAAGGCGCCGATCACCAGGGCCGAGATGGCGAAGAGGAAGCCACGCATCAGCTGGAGCGAGCCGTTCTCGGCCTGGTAGGAGCCGATGGCGGTGAGTGAATCGCCGAGGGAGAGCGTGCTGGTGCCGGCCGCCTTGTCACCGGCGGCGAGGTCGGCGCCACCCGTGGTGGTCAGGGCCACCACCGTGGCGTGCGGCGCGCCGCCCGCCCCGCTGTCCGCGAAGCGCTGCCAGTCGTCGAGCGAGGTCCACACGACCGGCGTATGGCTGTACGAGGCATCTCCCGCGACCGCCGCCACACGCACCTCGACGCGGCCGAGCCGCACCCGGTCACCGGCAGCCGCGCCGAGCTCGTCGGCGGCCTGCTCGGAGAGCACGATCCTCCCCGGGGCGACGCGCGCTCCACCGGCCGTCGGGGCCAGGCCCGAGTCCGGCTCGACACCGAACGCCGACACGGCGGCCGTCTGCTTCCCCCGGACGGCGGCGGCGTTGAGCGTACGGATGCCGAGGGGCTGCGCGGCACTGACGCCGGGCTGCTTCGCCCAGCTCCGCCACGCGCTCTCCCCGACGGTCGAGTTGGTGAAGGACACCGACTGGCCGTCGGGCGGGGCGGCGAACGCGAGGTGATCGGCGTTCAGCCCCGTGACGGCCGAGGTGTTCTCCCTGGCCAGACCGGCCGTAAGACCGGACAACAAGCCCACGAGCAGCGTGATCAGCACCACGACCGTGCCCATGAGCGCGAACCGGCCCCTTGCGAACCGGAGATCTCTCCATGCGACGAACATGACTCCAGCCTCGGTCGGCCGGTCCGCGAAAACATCGCACGCCGGAGGGGTCTGACATCAACCTTTCGATTGACCGGTCGCGGACGCCGCGCGTCTACGCTGGAACACATCATGGATTCGCGTTCGCACACCCCGGTCGCCGCCGCGCTGCGGCTCTGTCTGCACGCACTGCTGCTGGGACTGCTGGCGCTCTCCGCGGTGTCGGCCGTGAGACACGGCGCGTCGAACGCGACCGTCGTGGTCGCGCTCGCCTGCGTCATGGCCGCTGTCTACGCGGCGGGCGCGCTCGCCCCCGCCGTGCAGCCGCAGAACCGGGCGGCCGCCCTGTGGCTGTCGCTGCTCGGGGCGCTCTGGCTCGCTCTTCTCGTCGTCTCACCGGAGGCCCTGTGGCTGGCCTTCCCGCTGTACTTCCTGCAGCTGCATCTGCTGCCGATGCGCTGGGGTCTGCCCGCCGTCGTCGTCACCGCGGCAGCTGCCATCACCGGCTTTGTGCTGCACGGCGGGCCGATCACGCCCGGCGCGTTCATCGGGCCGCTGCTCGGTGCGGCGGTCGCGATCGCCACGGTCCTCGGGTACGACGCGTTGTTCCGGGAGAGCGAGCGGCGCCGCGAGCTGATCGAGGAGCTGGTCTCGACCCGGGCGGAGCTGGCCCTCGCCGAGCGCACGGCGGGAACGCTCGCCGAACGCGAGCGGCTGGCCCGCGAGATCCACGACACGCTCGCGCAGGGCCTGTCCAGCATTCAGCTGCTGCTGCGCGCCGCCGAACGCACCCTTCCGCCGGACGCACCCGCCACCGCGCATGTGCGCCGGGCCCGCGAGGCCGCGCAGGACAATCTCGCCGAGGCCCGCCGCTTCGTACGCGCCCTCTCCCCGCCCGATCTGGAGAACGGTTCGCTCGCGGGCGCCCTCGAACGCCTCTGCGCGCGCACCACCGGACCGGATCTGGCGGTGCAGTTCGCGGTCAGCGGGACGCCGGTGGAGCTGCCGACGCCGTACGAAGTGGCGCTGCTCCGTACCGCCCAGTCGGCGCTGGCCAACACGGTGCAGCACGCCGGAGCCCGGCGTGCGGAGATCACGCTGAGCTTCATGGACACCTCGGTGTCGCTGGACGTCGTGGACGACGGCCGGGGCTTCTCGCCGGGATCACCCACGGTCACGGGGGCCACGGAGACCGGCGGTTTCGGTCTCCCCGCCATGCGGTCCCGGGCCCGTTCGATCGGCGGCACGCTGAGTGTCGAATCGGCCCCCGGCCAGGGCACCGCCCTGGCGCTCACCCTCCCCCTCCCGCTGCCCGGGCACGAAGAGAGGTCCGCCGCATGACCCCCACCCCCATCCGGCTGCTGCTCGCCGACGACCATCCGGTGGTGCGTGCGGGCCTGCGGGCCGTCCTCGACACCGAACCGGACTTCCGCGTGGTCGCCGAGGCCGACACCGCCGAGCGGGCCGTGGCGCTCGCGGCGACCGGCGAGTTCGACGTCGTGCTGATGGATCTCCAGTTCGGGACGGGCCTGCACGGCTCGGAGGCCACCGCGGCGATCACCGCGGTGCCCGACGCGCCCCGGGTCCTGATCCTCACCACCTACGACACGGACGCCGACATCCTGGCGGCCGTGGAGGCGGGCGCGAGCGGCTACCTCCTCAAGGACGCCCCGCCCGAGGAGCTGGCAGCAGCGGTACGCACCGCGGCGGCGGGCCGCTCGGCGCTCGCCCCGGCTGTCGCGCACCGGCTGATGGACCGCATGCGGACGCCCGCGGAGGCCCTGACCAAGCGCGAGCTGGAGGTGCTGCAACTGGTCGGTGAGGGACTGTCGAACCTGCAGATCAGCAAGGCGCTGTTTCTCAGCCAGGCGACGGTGAAGTCCCATCTGGTGCACATCTACGCCAAACTGGGCGTCGACTCCCGCACGTCGGCGGTCGCTGCGGCAACGGCGCGCCGCCTCATCCGCCGCTGACCCCTGCCCGCGCTCTCCCCTCCCTTACGGCCTCCCCCACGGTAGGGAGTGGGCTCCCGACGCCCTGCGATTCCGCTCGCTGATCCACTCCCTATCGTGGGGGAGCCCGTTACATCAGCGGCGCGGCGGCTCGCCGAAGAGATCCACGGCGACCCGCACGTCCCTGAGCGCGGATGCCAGTGCGCTGACCGAGCCGATCGCCCCCGCGATCAGCAACAGTGAGCGGCGCAGCCGCGGAATCTCGGGCACTCCGGTGACCGCCATCGCGTCCAGGGCCGCCAGTTCGTCCTCGGCGATCCCGCGGTCGGGGAACTCCGCGGGATGCCCCGCCAGCTCACGGCGGAGCCGGGAGACGGCCGTACGCAACTCCGTCACCCTCGGGTCCTCGCCACTGCTGGTCCCCCGCGTCTGCCCCATGCTTCGCAACAAAGCACTCCCCCTCGCACATCTTTGTGCCGGTGTTTCGACTATGTCCCGGACAGTGGTCAAGTGTCCGGAGGTGCGGGCAAGTTAACGCTATGAAAGGTGCCGTGCGCCACTCCAGGGACAGAATTCAGGGTGACCCGTAGGGGACGCGGGCCTCGGCCGGGTCGTGTAGGAATTCATGGGCGTGGTGAGGTATTCAGGGCCTCATGGCTGATTCATCTCCCCCCGTCATCGCAGGTCTGCTGCTCGCCGCAGGCGGTGGCCGACGGCTCGGCGGCCGGCCGAAGGCGTTGCTGGAACACCGCGGGCGGCCGCTCGTCGAGCACGCCATACGCATGCTGCGGGAGGGCGGCTGCGACCCCGTCCATGTGGTGCTCGGCGCCGCAGCGGACGAGGTGCGGGCCCGGGCGGACCTCTCGGGATGCGCGGTGACCGTCAACCCGCAATGGCCGGAAGGCATGGGTTCCTCACTGCGGGCGGGGCTCGGCACGCTCTCCGGTACGGAGGCGGACGCGGCGCTCGTCCTCCTGGTCGACCAGCCGGGCATCGGTGCGCAGGCAGTGGCGCGGGTCCGGTCGGCGTACCGCTCCCGGATGACGCTGGCGGCAGCCTCGTACGACGGGGAGCGCGGCCATCCGGTGCTGTTCGGTGCCGACCGGTGGGCGGACATCGCGGCGGGTGCCGTGGGCGACCAGGGGGCGCGTGCGTACCTGCGGGCGCACCGCGATGCGATCACCCTCGTCGAGTGTTCCGATGTGGCCAAGGCGTACGACATCGACACCGCGGAGGACCTGAGACACCTCGGCTGAACGGGCTGTGCGCCCGCCGGCACGCTGCGCCGCCCCACCCCACTTGTGTCGACCCGGAGAATCTCGACATCAACAAACCAGTCAACTACCCGGGAATGAATTCCCGGGCTTGCTGCTCGGGTCGTCGATGGCTTCGGCGAGGCCCGGCTGCGTCCAGCCACCTTGGATGTCTTAC
>NZ_JBSFYR010000196.1:0-5298 GCF_053599875.1 Streptomyces sp. NPDC005151
ACGGTCCTGCTGACGCACCCGCAGGTGGCCCAGGCCGCGGTCGTGGCTCGCGAGGACGTCCCGGGGGACAAGCGCCTGGTGGCGTATGTCGTACCGGTGGGGCAGGACGTGGAGGGCCTGCGGGAACTGGTCGCGGCCCGCCTGCCGGAGTACATGGTCCCGGCAGCGTTCGTGACGCTGGCGGAGTTGCCGTTGACCGCCAACGGGAAGCTGGACCGTCACGCCCTGCCCGCGCCGGAGTACACCGCGGGCACCGGACGAGGCCCGACCACGGTCCAGGAAGAGATTCTGTGCGCGCTGTTCGCCGACATCCTGGGGGTTGCGAACGTCGGGGTCGACGACAACTTCTTCCAGTTGGGCGGGCATTCGCTGCTCGCGGTGCGGCTGGTGGAGCGGCTGCGTGCGCGGGGTATGTCGGTGTCGGTGCGGGCGCTGTTCGAAGCGCCTACCCCGGCCGGGCTGGCGGGTGCGGCGGGGGCCGTACCGGTGGTGGTGCCGGAGAACCTGATCCCGGCCGGCGCGCAGCGGATCACGCCGGAGATGTTGCCGCTGGTGGAGCTGTCCCAGGAAGAGATCGATCGGATAGCCGCCACCGTCGAAGGCGGCGCGGCCAACATCGCGGACGTCTATCCGCTGGCGCCGTTGCAGGAGGGGATGCTCTTCCACCACCTCATGGCGGGTGGCGGCGAGGATGTCTACCTCACGGTACGAACGTTGGAGTTCGATACCCGGGATCGTCTGACGGAATTCGTGGATGCGTTGCAGCAGGTCGTGGACCGGCACGACATCTACCGGACCGGCGTCGTATGGGAAGGGCTGCGGGAGCCGGCCCAGGTGGTCTGGCGCCACGCGGTGCTGCCCGTCGTTGAACACGAGATCGACAGTGGGCAGACGGATGCCCTGATAGCCCGAGCGGGCTCCGCGATGGACCTGAGCCGCGCGCCGTTGATGGACCTGCACGTGGCGGCAGTCGGGCAAGGCCGGTGGTTGGCCGCGATACGGATGCATCACATGCTGCAGGACCACCTCGGCATGGATGTACTGCTGGGCGAACTGCGGGCGGTACTTGCCGGTGAGACGGAGCGTTTGGCGCCCGCGTTGCCGTTCCGGAATTTCGTGGCTCAAACGCGGCGAGTGCCGCGCGCGGAGCATGAGCGGTTCTTCGCCGAGTTGCTCGGCGACGTGACCGAACAGACCGCACCCTTTGGGGTGTTGGACGTGCGCGGTGATGGCGGCGATGTGGTGACCGAACGGGTCCTGGTGTCCGGCGAGACAGCGGTCCGGTTGCGGGAACTGGCGCGTGCACTGGAAGTCAGTCCGGCGACGGTCTTGCACGTCGTGTGGGCCCGGGTGCTGGCCGCGCTGTCGGGTCGCGACGACGTGGTGTTCGGGACGGTGCTGTTCGGGCGGATGAACGCCGGTGAAGGCGCCGACCGGGTGCTTGGCCCGTTCATCAACACCCTTCCGGTACGCGTGCGGACGGGCAGCGTGGGTCTCCGGGCCGCCGTCGAACTCATGCGAGCCCAGCTCGCGGCGCTGCTGGAACACGAGCACGCCCCCCTGGCCCTGGCACAGCAGACCAGCGGAATCGTGGGCAACACACCGCTCTTCACCTCCCTGTTCAACTACCGGCACGCTGACCAGCAGCCCGATGCTGCCGGGCAACGGCAGGTCGAGGGCATCCGTAACGTCCTGGTCCGAGAGCGGACCAACTATCCGCTGACCGTAGCGGTGAACGATCTGGGACCGGACAACATCAGTTTCAGCGTGGAAGCCGTTGCGTCGATGGATGCGGCCGTGGTCGGACAGCTGCTGCGGACCACGTTGGAGAACACGGTCACCGCTCTGACCGAGACGCTCGACGGCGGTCCGGACACCGCTCTCCAGAAGGTGCTCGTCCTCGATCCGGGTGAGCGGGATCGGTTGTTGGTGGAGTGGAATGACACGGCGTCTGGTGTGTCTGCTGCTCCGGGGTTGTCGGTTGTGGGGTTGTTTGAGCGGTGGGTGGCGACGGCTCCGGGTGCGGTGGCGGTGGTTGCCGGCGGGGTGGAGTTGTCGTACGGGGAGTTGGATGCGGCGGCGAATCGGCTGGCGCATTACCTGCGCGGGGTGGGTGTAAGGCCGGAGTCGGTGGTGGGGCTGCGTCTTCCGCGTGGCCTGGAAATGGTCGTCGGGATCCTGGGGGTGTGGAAGGCAGGGGCTGCGTATCTGCCGGTCGATTCCCAACTACCGGCTGAGCGCGTGGAGTTCATGCTGGCCGATGCGGGTGTGGGGCAGGTGGTGGGTCCGGAGGTTCTGGATCGGTTGAGCGGCTTGCCCGATTCGGCGCCGGACGTGGCGGCAGATCCGGCGGGGCTGGCGTATGTGATCTACACGTCGGGGTCGACTGGGACTCCGAAGGGTGTGGGGGTCTCGCACGGGTCGCTGGCGAATCTGGTGTCGGTGTTCGGGCCGGTGATGGGCGCGGCCCCTGGTGTGGGGGTGTTGCAGTTCGCGTCGTTCAGTTTTGACGCGTCGGTGCTGGATGTGGCGGTGGCGTTGTCGTCGGGTGCCACGTTGTGGATCGCCAGTGAGGGGCAGCGGGAGCAGCCGGAGCGGTTGCGGGAGCTGGAAGGTGTGCGGGCGGCCAGTGTGGTGCCGTCACTGCTGGGCGTGGTGGATCCGGCCGATCTGGCGCGGGTGGAGACCCTGCTGGTAGGCGCTGAAGCCATCAGTGAACCGGCGGCGCGTACGTGGTCGTCGGGTCGGCGGCTGGTGAACACCTATGGGCCCACGGAGGCCGCTGTGATGGTGGCGGCCGGGACCGTGGATGCGGGCGGGGCGGGTCCGGTGCCGTTTGGCCGGCCGATCGCCAACACCCGGTTGTACGTGCTCGATGACGTGCTTGAGCCGGTGCCTGTGGGTGTGGCGGGGGAGTTGTATGTCGCGGGCGCCGGCTTGGCGCGCGGGTATGTGAACCGTGCGGGGCTGACGGGTGAGCGGTTCGTCGCGTGCCCCTACGGTGCCGGTGCGGGTGAGCGGATGTACCGGACCGGAGACCTGGTGAAGTGGGCCCCGGACGGTCAGTTGGTGTTCGCCGGGCGGGCCGATGAGCAGGTCAAGGTGCGCGGGTTCCGGATCGAGCCCGGTGAGATCGAGACGGTCCTGCTGACGCACCCGCAGGTGGCCCAGACCGCGGTCGTGGCTCGCGAAGGCTCCCTGGTGGCGTACGTCGTGCCGGTGGGCCAGGACGTGGAGGGCCTGCGGGAACTGGTCGCGGCACGCCTGCCGGAGTACATGGTCCCGGCAGCGTTCGTCACGCTGGCGGAGTTGCCGCTGACCGCCAACGGTAAGCTCGACCGCCGGGCTCTGCCCGCACCGGAGTACACCACGGGCGACGGACGAGGCCCGAACACGGTCCAGGAAGAGATCCTCTGCGCGCTGTTCGCCGACGTCCTCGGTCTGGAGTCAGTGGGAGTCGAGGACAACTTCTTCGCGCTGGGCGGGCATTCGCTGCTCGCGGTCCGGCTGATCTCGCGGATTCGTACGGTACTGAGCGTCGAGGTCGAGGTCCGGGCGCTGTTCGAGGCTCCGACGGTGGCGGCGCTGGCGGCGCGGCTGGCCGAAGAGGGTACGGGGCAGGCCCGTACGCCGTTGCGCGCGGCGGCTGAGCGTCCCGAGCGGGTGCCGTTGTCGTTCGCGCAGCGGCGGCTGTGGTTCCTGGGCCAGCTCGAAGGGCCGAGCCCGACGTACAACATCCCCGTGCCGATCCGGCTGAGCGGCGTGGACACCGGCGCTCTGGGTGCGGCGCTCCGCGACGTGATCGTCCGGCACGAGTCGTTGCGGACGGTCTTCCCGGCCGTCGACGGCGAGCCGTACCAGCGGATCCTGGATCCGCAGGATCTGGGCTGGGAATTGCAGGTGGCCGAGGTCGCGCCCGAGGGCCTGGCCGAAGCCGTGGATCAGGCATCCCAGTACGCCTTCGATCTGTCGGTGGAGCCGCCGATCCGGGCGTGGCTGTTCCAGGCCGGTCCTGACGAGCAGGTGCTGCTCGTACTGATGCACCACATCGCCGGCGACGGCTGGTCGATGGCACCGCTGAGCCGCGATCTCTCCGCTGCGTACGCGGCGCGGCTGCGTGGCGAGGCCCCGGACTGGGAGCCGCTGCCCGTCCAGTACGCGGATTATGCGCTCTGGCAGCAGGAGTTGCTGGGCGACGAGTCGGACCCGGGCAGTCTGCTGTCGGCGCAGGTGGCGTACTGGCGGCGGACGCTGGCCGGGGTTCCGGAAGAGCTGGCGCTGCCGGTGGACCGGCCGCGCCCGGCGGTCAGCAGCCATCGCGCCCATGTCGTGCCGCTGCGGTTGGCGGCGGATGTGCACCAGAGGTTGGCGGACCTGGCGCGGGCCGAGGGCGCCACGCCGTTCATGGTGTTGCAGGCCGCGCTGGTCGTGACGTTGTCGCGGCTCGGGGCCGGTACCGACATTCCGATCGGGTCGCCGATCGCGGGTCGTACGGACGAGGCGCTGGACGATCTGGTCGGGTTCTTCGTCAATACGTTGGTGATCCGGACGGATCTGTCGGGTGATCCGGAGTTCCGGCAGGTGCTGGGGCGGGTGCGTGAGGCGAGCCTGGGCGCGTTGGCGCATCAGGACGTGCCGTTCGAGCGGCTGGTGGAGGAGTTGGCTCCGGCGCGGTCGTTGGCACGGCACCCGCTGTTCCAGGTGATGCTCACCGTCCAGAACACCGACCGCGCCGTGTTGGACCTGCCGGAGACCCTTGCCAGTGCCGGGGGCTCGGCGACGGGCGGCGGCGGGACGAGCGTGTCGGCGAGGTTCGACCTCAACGTGTCCATGTCGGAGGTGTTCGACGAGCACGGAGACCCGGCCGGGTTCCGGGGGGCGATCAGCGCGGCCGCCGACCTGTTCGACGCGCCGACCGTGGCAAGGCTCGCGGACTGGTTCGTCCGGGTGGTCGAGACGCTGACCGCGGCCCCCGACACGCGGTTGCACGCGGTGGACGTGCTCGATTCCCGCGAACGTGACCTGGTGCTCCACCACTGGAATGCCACGGCGACGACGGTGGCGGACTCCAGCGTCATCGAGCTGTTCCTGCGACGCGTCGAGGCTTCCCCGGACGCGGCGGCCATGGTCGCTGACGGGGTTGAGCTGACCTATGCAGAGCTCCACGCGGACGTGGACCGCGTGGCGAGCCATCTGCGTGACCTGGGTGTGGGCCCGGAGTCGGTGGTGGGGCTGTGCCTGCCGCGCGGCGCGCAGATGGTCACGGCCATTCTGGGCGTCTGGCGGGCGGGGGCCGCG
>NZ_JBSFYR010000197.1:0-5229 GCF_053599875.1 Streptomyces sp. NPDC005151
TGTGCGACATCCCTTGTGTTCCCCTGAGCCCCGGAGAGAGTCCAGCCCGCTGGCCAGTGGGTTCGTCTCTCCCTCGGCAGCCTGGTATCCAGTGAAGAAACTTCAGGATTTATGAAGTAGTCTCAGCTTTCACGATGGTTCCACTTTCTTGGTGAAGCTGAGGGGGCTCGGGTTGGCGCTGGCTGCTGTACGGGATCTGCGCGAGTTCCGGGCGCTGGCCTCGACCGACGAGCTGGAGGCGTTCGAGACTGACGTGCTGGCCGGGTTCGTGCTGGCGCGGGCCTCGGCGGGCCTTGCGGACGGCACCATCCGCGGGGACGTCGGCAACCTGGAGCAGATGCGGACGTGGTTCGGCCGTCCGCTGTGGGACATGGAGCCCGCCGACGCCGACGCGTACTTCGGGCGGGTGCTGCGGGGCTCTCCCAGTGGCACCCGGCTGGCCCGGTCCCAGTCGCTGACCACGTACTTCGCGTTCCTGGAGCTGCGGCACAAGGTCGAGATCCACCAGCTGACCGGCCGGGTGGTGGACTGCCCGATCGACGAGATGAACCGCCCGCGCGGCTCGAAGGACGCGCAGTTGCGGATCCCGCCGACCTCGCCCGAGGTCGGCGCGCTGTTCGCCGGCTGGGCCGGCGAGTTGGCGACCTGCCGCAAGTTCGCGCCGACCGCCCGGAACTACACCGCCGCGAGGCTGATGGCGGGGGTGGGGCTGCGGGTGAACGAGGCGTGCCGGCTGGACCTGGCGGACATCAAGTGGGACCTGGGCCGGTTCGGCAAACTCCACGTCCGCTACGGCAAGGGCTCGCGGGGGTCGGGGCCGCGTGAGCGGATGGTGCCGCTGATCAACGATGTCGGGCGGACCCTTCGGTGGTTCATCGAGGACGTGTGGGGCCAGTTCGACGACGACCACACTCGCCCCGGCGCCCCGCTCTTCCCCTCCGAGCGCAAGAATGCGGACGGCTCCTCGCGCCGGGTCGGCGACGACGCGCTCCGCACCGGCCTGAAGGAGGCAGCGAAGGCCCATCTGCCGGGCTGGGCAGAGAAGCTGACGCCGCATGTGTTGCGGCACTACTGCGCGTCGGAGCTCTATCTGAACGGCATGGATTTGATTGCAATTCAGGAGGTTTTGGGACATTCCTGGATCGCGACGACGATGCGGTATGTCCACGTGCACGGCATGCGGGTCGAGGACGCCTGGGTCGCCGGGCAGGAGCGGGCCGCACAGCGGCTGGGAGGACTGGTCCGATGAAGTGGAACCTGCGGCTCACGGCCGCGAGCAAGGGCATCTGGAAGGCATCCGACCTGCAGCGGAGCCTGGCCGAGCACGGACTGGTGATCTCCGCGGGCAAGATGTCCGGACTGTGGTCCGGTCAGCCGGTCTCCCTCAAGCTTGACGACCTGGACGTCATCTGCGTCGTGCTCGGCTGCGAGATCGGGGACCTGCTGATTCCGCAGCCGGAGACGGTCGCCCGCCCCGGCCAGGACACGGTCCAGCAGACCGCTGTCGGCTCGGGGAGCACGGTAGTGCCCCGCCGGCACGACGGTCGCTCCTTGCCGCCAGCCTGACGGAAGCTCTGGACACATGGGACGAATACGGGCTGACAAGCCCGCAGCCTCCTGCGCCGGATGCTTCGGCTGGGGACAGCTCCCCGGACGGTTCTGCCGGGCCTGCTACACCTACGGCCAGCTCAACTCTCTTGGTACATGCTCCGTCTGCCGGCGCGAGGTCCCCGTCCACGACGGGCACTGTCGGCTCTGCCGGGCCCAGGCCAGCTGGGCCGTCAAGACCGCGGGCGCCACCGGTGAGGCCGCCGCACTGGCGATCTTCCTGCGGCGGGTGAAGCACCAGCAGTTGTTCTTCGCGAACATGCAGCGGCCCCGCAACGGCGGGCCGCCCGTCGGCAAGGAAGGACGCCGAGTCCTCAAGCCACGGCCAACCCCTGAACCGGTGCGGCCCAGCACACCGTGGGTCCAGCTCCGGCTGGCCGAGGCGTCTCGGGACCTGAGCCGCTACGACCACCGCACCAAGGACCTGACCAGCCCGATCGTGGACCAGGCCCGCCGCCAGGCCCGCACCATCGGCGAGGCCCGCGGCTGGACGCGATGGGTCTTCCTGGAAGTCGACCGGGCCCTGGTCATCCTCCTGTCCGGCCACCCGCCTGGCGAAAGGATCCGCTACTCGGAGATGTCTGTCGGGTTGAGACACTTCGGTCTCAACACCAAACGCACCGCCGAAGTCCTCGACCAGCTCGGTCTCCTCGACGACGACCGCGTCCCGGCCTTCGAGTCCTGGCTGGCCCGCAAGCTCGACGGCCTCGCCGACGGAATCCGCCGGGACGTCGAGGACTGGCTCAGAACACTCCGCGACGGCGGACCGCGCAGCCACGCCCGCGACCCCGACACCGCCGTGAAGTATTTCAACGAGGTCCGCCCGGTGCTGCTGGACTGGTCCACCCGCTTGGACCACCTGCGCGAAGTGACCCGCGACGACATCCTGGCCGTCCGCAACCAACTGGCAGGCTCCAAGCGGCACCACACCCTCAGCGTCCTGCGGTCACTGTTCCGCCATTGCAAGAAGAACGGCACGATCTTCCGCAACCCCGCCGCCCGGGTCCGCGTCGGCCGCCAGGACTATGGCATCCTTCTTCCCCTCCAGCCGCATGAGGTCCGCGCTGCGGTGGAATCCGTAACCACCCCGGCCGCCCAGCTCGCCCTGGCCCTGGCCGCCGTCCACGCCGCTCGGCCGAAGGCAGTGCGCGAACTCCTCCTCGACGACGTGGACCTGGGCGACCGCCGTCTCACTATCGCTGGCCGCGTCCGTCCACTCGACGACCTCACCCGCGACGCGATCCTGGCCTGGCTCGACTACCGGCGGCAACGATGGCCCAACACCGCCAATCCATACCTGATCGTCAGCCAGCACACCGCCATGGACACCCGGCCGGTCAGCGGTGTCTGGATCACCGAAGCCTTCCGCGGCCAAGCCGCCACGCTCGAACGACTCCGCGTCGACCGGCAACTTGAAGAAGCCCTCACCCACGGGCCCGACCCGCTCCACCTCGCCGAGGTGTTCGGCCTCGACGAGAAGACAGCGATCCGCTACGCGACCGCAGCACGCCAGCTCTTGGAACGGCCCTTGGAATCCGACCCCGCGGCTTCACCACGAACCCGAGGGGCCGCCCCCTAGAATCCGGGCACCCAACCCTCGGATTCCCACCGAACAGGCTTCAGTTTTCGTGAACTCGCGGGCCTCTGGGGGTGCCGTCAACGAGTGGCGAACCAGGTGACAAGTAAGCCGCCAGTAGCTTTCAGGGCTTCGCCGCAGTGGTCTTCTTCGGCTGGCGGGGGAACGGTCTTGGTCTTGTCGAGGTGCCCGTACACCGTGGAACGGGGCACGTTGAACATGTCGGCGATCTGCTGGACGGTCTTCTCCCGGGCGTCGTGCAGCCGTTGAGCGAGCGCGGCCTGGTCCTCGGTGAGCTTCGGCCGGCGCCTGCCTACCCGCCCCCGGGCCCGCGCGGAGGCGGGCCCGTCGTTCGTGTTCGCCACGATCAGTTCGCGCTGGAGCTCTGCCAGTACGGACAGCATCCCGAACATCGCCCGCCCCTCCATGGTGGCGGTGTCGATGCCCTGCTCAATGACGTGCAGCCCGATCCCGCGCTCGCGCAGCTCGGCGCCGAGGGTCACCAGGTGCACCACGGAGCGGTTGAGCCGGTCGAGCTGGGTCACCTTCAACGTGTCGCCCTCGCGCATCAGCTGCATGACGAGATCGAGCTTGGGGCGGAAGGCTTTCGCGCCGCTGGCGACGTCGATGTGGATGTTGTCGCGGTCGACGCCGTTGCGGAGAAGCGCGTCGATCTGGTGGTCGGGGTTCTGGTCGGCCGTCGAAGTGCGGCAGTAGCCAAGAAGCATTGTCGGAAACCACCCCGCCGACCGTTCACCGACGTTGACTTCCGACGCGAGTTGTCGACAGTGCCCACCTGCGGGTTCGTGATCACACGCGTGTCGACAGACGGTCGTTTACCGACACTGCGCGTCCGACTCTGTGTTTGTGAGGTGAGACCGGAATGCGAGCGAAATGTCACCAGCCGCAAACGACGGTCTTGCTCCGTCGCCTGCGTAGGTCGGAGCAGTTCAGCGTGGCCGTCGCCGCCACGAGCGCGGGCGGCGTTCTACGGCCCAGGAGGTGCCTCACCCCCGGCCCGGCCGAAGTGCTCCAGCCCGCGGGTGAGAAGCGTTAAGCAGGGGGTGCCGGCTACGGCTTATACACGTACGGGGTCGTGGTGCTCAAAGCGGCGAAGCCGAGCCGCTGCAGGATCGGGCGGCTCTCGTCGGAAGCGTCCACCTGCAGGTAGCGGTAGCCGTGCTCGGCGGCGATCTTGGCGCGGTGCGCAACCAGCGCCCGGTAGACCCCCCGGCCGCGCCAGGCGGGTACGGTGCCACCGCCCCAGAGGCTGGCGAACTCGGTGCCCGGGTGTAGTTCCATCCGCGCCCCGCAGACCGGCATGTCGTCGGCCATCGCGACGACCATGCTGACCGTCCCCGGGCTCTCGGCCAGCATGTCGAGCAGGCGCGGCCGCAGCCAGTCCGCAGTCGTCTCGAACGCCCCCTCATGCGCGGACAGCATGAGCTCCACGTCGGCCGGGGTGATCACCGGGTGCAGCCGGACACCCTCGGGCAGTCCGCCGCCATCGGGCAGGTCGGCGATCCGGACGATCATCAGGGCCTCGTCGGGCTCAGCCTCGAACCCGGCCGCCAGCAGCAGCTCGCCGAGATCCTCCGGCTCGTCGTGCGAGTAGTGCTTCCACTCGAACTCGCGCCCCAGCTCGGTGAAGTACTGCACCTGCTCGGCGATCGCCGACCGCGCCGTGGCCTGGTCCAGGCCGGACCAGACGACCGCGCTCCAGCCGCCCTTGGCGCCGACCTGCCGCACCACCTTGCCGACCCGCTCGACCCGGGCGCCGGGCGCGTCGGCGAGGGTATCCCGCCGCATCTGACGGTCGAAGAGGGCGAGTACTTCAGAAGTATCCATCCGCGCATTTCAGCACGGGCGAGAGGGTTCACCAAGCGGATTTCCGCCCACCTGGAGGGGGGAGCCGCTGCCCAAACCGGCCTTGGGACCCGACCCTCATCTTGACGCGAACCCACGGGTCCATCCCCCAGAATCAAGGCAGTGGACCCTCGGGTTCGCGCTGAAGACCCTTCAGTTTCCATGAACTCGCGGGCCTC
>NZ_JBSFYR010000198.1:0-5214 GCF_053599875.1 Streptomyces sp. NPDC005151
GGCCCGTTCACGGACTTCCTTCGGGTATGGCTTCGACATAACGATCCCGATCCTTCCAAGAGATCGAGCCTCGGTCAAACCCGGAACGATTCACTCCGCCAGCCACCGAGAACTAGCAAGAGACTTAAGGTCGTGATTTCCGGCGCACCACGCTAGACGGTGCGTGGCGGCAAAGTTGGGTCATCTGCCCAGTCGACCGCTAACCAGTGCGAGGACAACACTCGACCGTCATGGAAACACCACCAGTCCCGCCATCGAACGAGCCGGACCAACAGCCTGAGCCGTCCGCGCCATCCACGGCGCCGCAGCAGCCCACGGCCGACGCCAGCAGCGTGCCCCCGCTTGACGACGACTACGAAGCCGTGTAGCCCACCACCACACCCATCGCAGCCACCCGAGGCGGCGCTGAATTTCCGCGACCGCGTGGCTTTCGCGCGCCCTTGTTCCCCCTCAGAGAAGGTCATCGCCTTGATGAGACAGTCACAATCGGCTGGATCGACGAGATCCTCAGCCAGCCCGACCATCCCCATAGCCTACCGGCTGACACGCCGTCCAGTACGGACGGCCCTGGGGATACTCACCGCGGCCTGTGTGGCCGGCACGCTCGGCGTCCTTCCCGTGGCCGCCGCAGCGACGCCGACGACCCGGGCCGAACAACCGCAGCAGAACAGCCCTGTTGTCGCCACGCACAAGCTCACCCTCGTCACCGGCGAAGTGGTGACCCTGGAGCGCCACGCCAACGGCTTCCAGGCTGCGACGGTCGCGCCGGCGGACGACGGCACCCCGGCGGCGTTCTCCACCATGAAGGTGGGCAAAGAGGTCTATGTCATCCCGGACAAGGCACAGCCCTACCTCGCCGCGAACGAGCTCGACCGCGAGCTGTTCAACATCACCAAGCTGGTCGAGTACGGCTACGACGACGCCCACCGCCCCGCCGTGCCGCTTCTCGCGACCTACGGGGGCGCGCCGGGCAAGGCGGGCAAGGCGCTCGAGCAGGCCGCGCCGGCCGGTTCGGTGAAGGCCGACGAGCTGCCCAGCGCCAACGCGGTGGCGCTGCGCGCCAGCAAAAGGAAGGCGGCGACGTTCTGGGAGGCGGTCGACGACGACAGCGCCGCCGCGACGAAGGCACCGAAGCTTGCCGATGGCATCAAGAAGCTCTGGCTCGACAAGCCGGTCAAGGTGACGCTGGACCAGAGTGTGCCGCAGATCGGCGCCCCGGAAGCCTGGGCGGCCGGGTACGACGGCACCGGCACCAAGGTGGCCATTCTCGACACCGGTATCGACCCCAACCACCCCGATGTGGCGGGCCGGGTGAAGAAGGCGCAGAACTTCACCGACGACCCCGACGCGGTTGACCACCACGGTCACGGCACGCATGTCGCCTCGACCATCGCCGGCTCGGGTGCCGCGTCGGGCGGCAAGTACAAGGGTGTGGCGCCGGGCGCCGACCTGTACATCGGCAAGGTCCTCAACAGCGCCGGTGAAGGTCCCCAGTCGGGGGTCATCGCCGGCATGGAGTGGGCGGTGGCCCAGGGCGCGGACGTCGTCAGCATGAGCCTGGGCTCGCCTGCCCCCAGTGACGGCACCGACCCGATCAGCCAGGCCGTCAACCAGCTCACCGAGTCCTCCGGCTCACTGTTCGTCATCGCGGCCGGGAACACGGGCCCGGGCAAGGGGACCGTGGGTTCGCCGGGTGCCGCCGAGGACGCGCTGACCGTCGGCGCGGTGGACAAGCAGGACCAGCTTGCGGGCTTCTCCAGCCGTGGCCCGCTCAGGGACACCTTCGCGGTCAAGCCGGAGATCACCGCGCCGGGCGTGGGCATCGTCGCCGCGCGCGCCGCCGGCACCTCGATGGGCACGCCGGTCGACGGCAGCTACACCTCGGCCAGCGGCACCTCGATGGCCACTCCGCATGTGTCCGGCGCCGCGGCGATCCTCGTCCAGCGTCATCCGGACTGGACCGCCGACCGGCTCAAGCAGGTGCTGGTCGGCACCGCCAAGCAGGGTGCGTACACGGCCTACCAGCAGGGCGGCGGCCGCGTCGACGTGCCCAAGGCGATCGACGCCACCCTCTACTCCAGCCCCGCCGTCGTCAGCATGGGCAAGCAGTCGGCCGAGAGCGCGCCGGTCACCAAGACCGTCAGCTACGTCAACACCTCGCCCGCGGACAAGACACTGTCACTCCGCCTGTTCACCGTCGGGGAGATCGCGATCCCGCCGAACGGCACGTTCACGCTCAGCGCCGACAGCGTGACGGTCCCGGCGAACTCCACCGCTAGCGTGACGGTGACCTACCACCCCGAGCTCGGCGCCGTGGGCGACTACACCGGAATCATCACCGCCACCGCGGCCGACGGCACCGCGATCCACACCACCGTCGGCGCGACGAAGGACGTGCCCACCGTCGACCTCACCCTCAACACGATCGACCGGCACGGAAACCCAGCGACCGGCGAGCTCGAGGTGTTCGACCTGGACAACGGGGTTATCCGCGAGGTCTTCCCCCAGGGCGGAACCAAGACGGTCGCCGTGCCGGAGGGACGCTACTCCGTCATGGGTCTCGTACACACGAGGGACAAGGCCTCGAATCAGACCCTGGACTACACCCTCGCCGGCGAGCCGATCGTGGAGCTGAAGGGCGATCGGACGATCACGCTGGACGCCCGGCTGGGCAAGGAGGTCAAGGTCGCAACGCCCAAGGAGTCCGAGCCGAACGGCTTCAAGCTCGGGTACCGCCAGCAGCTCCCCGGCAAGATCGGAATCGACTTCATGAAGGGCGTGTCGAGCCCGCTCTGGGACCACGCCTACGTGGTGCCCACGGCGCCGGTGAAGCTCGGCACGTTCGAGTTCGACTTCCAGCAGCGCAGGTACTCGCCGACGATCCGGGCGTCCTTCGCCGGGCAGGGAGGCGCGCTCCCGCTTGAGCCCGTGGTGTACGCGGCCCGGCTGTACGGCCCCAGCACGCTCCAGGCGGTCGACTCAGGCATGGCTCGGCCGGAGGACCTGGCCGGAAAGGACCTCGCCGGCAAGCTCGCGGTCGTCACCCGCGATGCCACCCGGAAGTCTGTCGACCAGATCGCCGCAGTGGCCGGTGCCGGCGCCAAGGCAGTGATCATCGTCAACGACCGGCCCGGCCCCTACGCCACCATTGTGCCGCGCGCCACCCGCACCACCATCCCCGCCTGGAGCCTCACCCAGGACCAGGGCGCGGTGCTCTTCGACCGGATGGCCGAGGGTCCCACGCAGATCAACCTGCAGGGCATCGACAATCACCCCTACGTCTACAACATCGCGATGATGGTCCCCGGTGGCATCCCCGCCGACCCCGTCGACGCGGTCACCGCGGAGAACTCGGCCGTGGTGAAGTCCCACTACCGCGGCACCAAGGGCACCTACCTCGGTGAGACCGACTCGGCGATCCGCCCGGAAGAGGGCTTCATCACCCAGGTAGTGGACTTCTTCGACGCGCCGGCGGACCGGGAGGAGTGGTACTCCACCGGCAGCAAGTCGCCGACGATGAAGGACATGCGGTGGTTCCACTCGGTCTACCCGGACCGTGCCACGATCATCCGCAGGGTGAGCGACGTACTCCGCAACTACAAGCCGGGCGAGCAGCGCGAGGAGACCTGGCTGGGCGCAGCATTCGGGCCGGCCGGACCGGAGGTCAACCAGGTAATCCGCGAGGGCGACACCTTCAACCTCACCATCCCGGAGATGAGTGACAGCGAACCGGGGCACTGGGGCTATTTCGCACACGATGCGGACAAGGTGACAGCCCGGGTGCACCAGGACGGGCAGCTCCTCAAGGAGACGCCTGGACTCAGGCTGACCGAGGTGCCGGTCAGCGCCGACCCGGCGACCTACCGGATCACCATGGACACGTCGCGCCCGGCGTGGTTCCCGCTGTCCACCCAGACCAGCACCGCGTGGACGTTCAAGTCCGCCCGGCCGGCGAGCGGAACAGAGAACCTGGCGCTGCTCTGGCCGAGGTACGGCCTGGACCTGGACGCGGAGAACACCACCCCGGGCGGCAACACCTACGACTTCGACCTGGCGTTCGCACTCCAGACCGGCGCCACCCCGAACATCGACGGAGTCGAGGTGGAGATGTCCACCGACGACGGTGCCACCTGGAGCCCCGCGACGGTGAAAACCAAGAGCGACGGCCACTACAAAGTGTCCGTCCGCAACCCGGCAAAGGGCTACATGTCCCTGCGCGTCGAGGCGCAGGACACCGACGGCAGCAAGGTCGAGCAGACCCTGATCAAGGCCTACGCCGTGCGCTGACGCTCACGGCAGCCCTTTTCCGACCGCACCCCTGGCGCAAGGAACTCCCTCGCGCCAGGGGCGCACCCCCGTTGTCCTGGCAATCACATACCCCGCCGGGATTCCGTATTGCCGAAATCAGTAACGACCTTGAAAGTACCGGACATGTCCGAGAGTTCTCGGCGTCCGTACCTGCCTGCTTGGCGCACCGCATCATCGGCACAGCTCCACATTTTTGAACGCGGCGTCGACGGAATTTTCCTGTCCATGAATTATCCGGGTCGGATCACCGGGCATACGTCTCGACACGGTACTCCGGCGCGCCCGACCAGCATCACCAAGGCGGCATGACGTTCCTTGCCGAATGCCCGGCCAATCACTGTGGCGGGTTTGTGACATGGAAGAAAGCCGCCACGCTCAATCAGTTGCCTCGGTCGGTGCTGAGCCCGAAAGTAACTGCCTGATACGGCAAGGACTTCTTTGTCGCGACGAGCAGGAGGCACTCATGTATCCCCCTCGCCATATTCACGGCGAAACCGAAAGAACGGCATCTCAGGAGGCCTGGCGATGAGGCGTTTTGGGCGCCGGCTGGCCACCGCGGTCACCGGCATCACCGTCCTCGGAATGGCCATGTCGACCGCCTCGGCGAATGCCGCCGGACCGACCCCGGCTCCGTCTTCCCCCACTGCCCTCAACCTGAACCTGCCTGTGCCGGTCCGTGACAACCTTCTCCGGGCTGCCGCCGGAACGAAGGCCGGCGTGCCGCTGACGCTGGTGACTGGTGACAAGGTGCAGATCGGTGTCGGCGCGGACCGGAAGCCGGTCGTCAGCGAGATCGAGCCCGCGGCGCGGCCCGGCCTCGGTGTTTCGCGGCGCTTTCAAAGTCGGTGACTGGGCGTCATCTCATGAAGAAGGTGCCCCGTTGACCTGCGATGATCCGGCTTGTCT
>NZ_JBSFYR010000199.1:0-4912 GCF_053599875.1 Streptomyces sp. NPDC005151
CCGTTTCGTACCGTCGCAAGTCGAAACGTAGCCGGGGTACGGCGTGTTCTGCATATCAGACCAGGTCAGCGACCCACGGAAGCGACAGGGGAGCCCGAAAACGGCTGCTGCACGGGGACCACCTCAGCGACGGGGGCGGGGCGGCGGTGCCGCCGTGATCTTCTCCTGCTCATGATCTGGTCAACGGCCGCAGACCGTTCCAGGTGCCGCTGGACTCAGAACGGGTGCGGCTCGCCACCGGCGGGAGCCTGCGCCTGCCCGGCGGGGCGGGACTCCGCAGCAGGGGCCTGTCCCTGGCGGGGCGGGGCGCCGCCGGCACTGCGGGTGACCTTGGTGACGGCCGCCTTCGCGTAGGTGAGGGAGGCCGCGACCTCCTCGGCGTCGACCTCGACGACGGTGCGGCGGTGCCGGTGATCTGGTCCCAGACGGCGAAGCGGATGATCATCTCGGTGCGGTGGTCGGGGGCGGTCATCCGGTGCCGGCGTGGCCGGAAGTGGGGTGAGATGCCGCTGAACGCGGACAGGAATCTCTGGGCTCCTCCGACGCTGCGGAAGCCTTTCATGGCGCGTTCGCGCTGCCGCGTTGGCTGGTGGGAGTTCTCGGCCCGGTTGTTCAGGCCTTTGTGGGAGCGATGCTCGACCGAGGGCATCACCTCGCGGTGGGCCGCCCCGTAGGAACGGAGCTTGTCCGTGACGATCACCCTCGGTACGGCCCCGATTCCTTTGAGGAGCCGACGGAAGAAGCGCCTGGCCGCGGCCTTGTTGCGCCGGTTCTGGACGAGGATGTCCAGCACGTTGCCGTCCTGGTCGACCGCGCGCCAGAGGTACTTCTGCTTGCCGTTGATCGTGATGAAGACCTCGTCGAGGTGCCACTTGTCGCCGGGGCGGGGACGTCGGCGGCGCAGCGCGTTGGCGTAGGACTGCCCGAACTTCAGGCACCACCGACGGATCGTCTCGTAGGACACGATGACACCGCGCTCGAGCATCAGCTCCTCGACCTCGCGGAAGCTGAGCGGGAAGCGGAAGTACAGCCACACGCAGTGGGAGATGATCTCCACCGGGTACCGGTGCCCTTTGTACGACAGCGGTACGGACGACACCAGCAACCCCCGACACGGCACGATCAACCCGAAGACCATCCCACACCGTCAGCCAACGTGACAGTGCCCTACGGCGCGCTGCCGGTGCCCGTAATCGAGGCGTGGATCACCGCCTGGCCATGCAAAGGCGGGCGGAACGTTTGATGTCGCTGAGCGAACAGTTGGCGAAGCTCCGCCACTCAGGGTTACGTCGTAGTACCGGAGCGACCTAGCCTCCACTCCATGTCTAGTCTCGCCCGTCGCAAACTTCTCGGCGCCCTCGCCGGTGGCACCGCACTTTCTTTCCTGCCCCCGTCACTGCTTCAGGCGATGGCCGCGCCGCTGCCTCCCGGTGGTATGGATGCGATTGAACACGTGATCATTCTGATGCAGGAGAACCGTTCTTTCGACAATTACTACGGCACCCTCAAGGGCGTGCGCGGCTTCGGCGACCGTACGCCGCTGCGTTTGCCCACCGGGGCCACCGCCTTCGAGCAGCCGCGGTCCGGCGGTGGCGAGGTTCTGCCGTTCTCGGCCCGGCAGGCGGCGGTCGACGCCGGCCGCCCCGAGAGCGACATCCAGTACCTCGGTTCACTCGCGCACGGCTTCTCCGACGGCATCCAGGCCCGGGCGAACGGCTGGTGGAACGACTGGGTCGCGGCCAAGGGCCAGAGCACCATGGCCTTCTACGACCGGCGCGACATCCCCCTCCAGTACGAACTGGCCGACCGTTTCAGCATCTGCGACGCCTACTTCTGCTCGGTCTACGGCTCGACCAACCCCAACCGCAACTACCTGTGGACAGGCACGACCGGCTACGAGCCGGGCGGCGTCAACCGGGCTGTCACCAACGCCGCGTACTCCTACACCCACGCGGGTTACGACTGGACGACGTACCCTGAGCGCCTGGAGGCCGCCGGCGTCTCCTGGCAGATCTACCAGGAGTGGGACAACTTCACCGACAACGCGGTGGAGTACTTCCGGCCCTGGAAGGAGATCGGCCGGAAGATCCTTTCCAAGGTCAGCGGCCAGTACTCCACCACCGAGCAGTTCTACGACGGCCTGTGGAGCAAGACCACGGACCAGCGGAAGGCCGCGCTGGCCCAGTTCCAGCAGGGCGTCGACTCGCTGACCGAGACGGAGCGCCGGCTGTTCATGCGGGGCGCCTACCGCTCCGAGCCGGACACCCTCGTCCAGCGGATCAAGTCCGACATCAAGAACGGCACGCTGCCGAAGGTCAGTTGGCTGGTTCCGACGGCGGCGCTCTCCGAGCACCCCAGCTCCTCCACCCCGGTCGGCAGTGCCAACCTCATCTACGACCTCCTCGACGCCATCGCGAGCGACCCGAAGGCCTGGTCGAAGACGGCTGTGTTCATCAACTTCGACGAGAACGACGGCTACTTCGACCACGTGCCCGCCCCGGTCGCGCCCCGGCCCGACTCCGGCAACAGCGACGACTGGTTCAACGGCAAACCGGTCGGCCCCGGTCCGCGCGTGCCGATGACGATCGTGTCGCCGTGGACGGTGGGCGGTTTCGTCTGCTCGGAGGCGTTCGACCACACCTCGGTCATCCGGTTCCTGGAGAAGTGGACCGGCGTCCAGGAGCCCAACATCAGCGCCTGGCGCCGCAGCGTGTTCGGCGACCTGACCTCCGCCTTCGACTTCAACCGCGGATACGCGCAGCCCAAGGTGGAACAGCCCGGCCCGGTGCCGGCGCGGGTCGGCCGCTGGAACCCCGTACCGCCGAAGAACCAGTCGCTCCCGGAGCAGGAGGCCGGCACCCGCCCGACGCGCCCCTCCCCGTACCGGCTGTCCCTGCGGGCCGACGTCACTGGCTCCGACGTCCGCCTCCGGCTCGGCAACGCGGGCACCACCGCCGCCACGTTCACCGCCTACCCCGGTGACGGCACCGCCCCGCGCGCGTGGACCGTCTCCGCGGGCGGGACCGCCGACAACACGGTCGGGTACGGCGCCGACGGCTACGACCTGCAGGTCCGCGGCCCCGGCTGGTCCGTCTGGGAGCTGCGCGGCAGCGGCGTGGGCGCCGAGGCGTACCTCGTCGAGCAGGCCGTCCCCGGCCAGGTGAAGGTCCTGTGCTCCAACCCCTCCACCGCCACCCGCACGCTCCTGGTCGGAGAGTCGGTCTACCCGCACAACGCCGGTGACCATGTCCAGACCGTCACCCTCGCGCCCGGCAAGACCCAGACCGTGCCGATCCACCTCCCGGACCACGGCTGGTACGACGTCGTGGTCGTCGACCAGGACGACCCGGCGTTCCTGCGCCGCATGACCGGCCACCTGGCCGACGGCAAGCCCGGCGTCACCGACCCGGCGACCGGTACGGCTCCGGCGCTGGCCGCAACGATCGGCCTGCCCGGGTCGCTGCCGTCCCTGGACACGCCGTTCGCGCAGAGCAACCCGACCGATGTCGTCGTCACCGTACGGAACCAGGGCAGCGCCCGGCTCGACGGGCTCTCGCTCGCCCTGCTCGCCCCCTCCGGCTGGACGGTCGAACGGGCCGGTGCGGCGCCGACGGTGCTCGGCGCCGGGGACTCGGCCGATGTGCACTTCACCGTCACACCGGCTCAGAACGCCACCGCCGGCCGACTGGTCGTCGCCGCGTACGCTGACGGCAACGGTCTGCTCAGGCACGCCGACGCGCGCGTCCACACCAAGGTCGCCCCCGCGATGGGCGTCACGCTGACCGGCCCGGCGAGCTCGCCCGGGACTGACGGCACCGTGCTCTCGCCGGGCAGGCCGGTCACCGTGACCGCCACCGTCACCAACGCCGGCGGCACCCCCCTCACCGACCTGGCCGCCACGCTGGCCCTTCCGGAGGGCTGGACCGCCACCCCCAAGGGCGACGTGCCGGCGTCCGTTCCGGCCCGCTCGTCCGCGCGCCTGGAGTGGGACGTCGTCGTGCCCGTCTCGGCAGCGCGCGCCTCCGGCAGCCTCAAGGCGACCGTCACGGCGAAGCTGCGCGGCGGCGCCATGGAGGCGGCCGCGTCCCTGTCCGCCAAGACCGGACCGGTCATGACCGACTACCTGCTCGCGGAGGACTTCGAGTCCGTCGCCCCCGCGCTCGCCCCGGCGGCCGATCTCAGCCGGCCCGGCCTGCTCGGCTGGACCCGGACCACCCCCGCGGGCTGGACGGTCACCAACGCGCTGGCCATGCCACAGGGCACCCGGGAGCTGCAGGGCTGGACCTTCCTGTCCAAGCAGTTCTGGTTCCCCGGCGGGCAAAACCGCCCCAACTTCAGCCGGGCCCTCGGCGTCGTCGCCGTCGCCGACCCCGACGACTGGGACGACACGGGCAGCCCGTCCGGGCGGGGCCGGTTCGACTCGACCCTGACCACCCCGGCGGTGACCATCCCGTCGGGCACCTCCACCCTCCACCTGGGCTTCGACTCCCACTACCGGCAGGAGAGCCCGCAGGAGGCCGAGGTCACCATCGAGTTCGACACCGGCGCCAAGGTCCAGCTGCTGCACTACAGCAGCGCCACCTCCGGGAACACCAACCAGGGCAAGGACCAGGAGAACCGGCTCGTCCGGCTCTCCTGCCCCGTCCCGGCAGGGGCCACTTCAGCGAAGGTCAACTTCCGGATCTTCAACGCGGGCAACAACTGGTACTGGTCGATCGACAACGTCCGCCTGGGCACCAGCCCGATCGCCGACGCCTGACCGGCCGGCAACCTGACCAACCCCGCGCGGGGACGCATAATTGTCCCCGCGCGGAGCCCTCGACTTTCGACGTTTTCGTTGATCGTCGTGGGGTGCTCGTGTGGGTGATGGGGGCCTGATCTGGCAGCGCGGGGCTGGGCAGCAGAGAAGCAT
>NZ_JBSFYR010000200.1:0-4763 GCF_053599875.1 Streptomyces sp. NPDC005151
GATCACGTTCATGGAGAACGGACTCGCTTCCCGGTCCCGGCACCCCTCTTCGGGAGAGTTGCGCCGCAGGTCACAGGCCTAACGCACTGGTGTTGATGTGGACGTCCTCCGCCCAGCCGAGGAGCTGCTCGACGACGATGTCCTGGCCCCGGTCGTCCCTGATCCGGCCGTTGCAGTGGCCGAAGCACTGGTCGGTGCGGTCGGCGAGTGGAGAGATCCGTGCTCCGTAGACGTGTACGGGCCGCCTGTACTGCCACCGTGGCCACCCGCCGCGCTCGCGCCGGCCGGGCTGACGACCGGCACCGCCTCCGCCGATCCCGCCCCCCGTCTCCCGGCCGTCGCCACCACCGACGCCGCGGACTGCGCCGCATCACCGGGGCCGGAGCCGGGGCCCCGGTCGTCGGTTCCGCCGTGGTCGAGGCCTTTCTCGCCGTCGCCGGATCCGAGCACGACGTGGTGACGGTGCGTCGGGCGAGCGAGAAGCCGCGGACGTCCACCGATCTGCGGGGCGGTGACGCGTACTGCATGACACGCAGCAGTCGTGCACCACCGCTGCGCGGGCGCGCCCCGGATTGCCGCACCCGGGGTGGCCGCACCCCGGTCCGGGCCGGAACGGAAACGTTCCTGGTCCGGGCCGCTTTCCTCGTTCGGCCGGCGACCTGTGCGGACGGCTCGCGGAGTAGCCTGGAGAAGTCTCGGCCTGCGCGTGCGAAGGGGGCCGTCTCTTATGGACACCTTGATCACCGTGGCGGTCGTCCTGGCGATGATCGCGGTGACGGCGTACGTCATCCATCTGCTCAATGCCCGGCACCGGCATCGGCATCTGCGGGCCGTGCATTACGACCACGGGCTGGCCGGGTTCGGCGGGTTCGGAGGGCCGGGTGCGGGTACAGGACGCGTCGTTCCGCCCGTGGAGACGGTGCAGCCGACGCAGCCCACGCAGCCGACGCAGCCCTTGCGGAAGGGCGAGCCCGGGACAGAGGCGGCCGAGCACCCCGACACGTGAGCTCTGCTACTTGGCGTCGGAGTAGCGTTCCACTACTTGGCGTCGGAGTAGCGTTCCACGATCGCCGTCGTAAAGGGGAAGCGCACCGGCGTCCTGCCGAAGGCGGTCCGCCCCGCCAGCTCACCGGCGGCCCGGATCGCCTTCACGACTGCCTCGGCCTCCTCCTCGGGGCAGTGCACCATCACCTCGTCGTGCTGGAAGAAGACCAGTTCGGCCCGGAGGCCGGCGGCGGCCAGCGACCGGCGCAATGCGGCCAGGAACAGCAGTGCCCAGTCGGCGGCGCTGCCCTGCACCACGAAGTTACGGGTGAAGCGGCCGCGCGCCCGGGCGTTCGACGAGGCGTAGCCCGGCGTGAACTCGCCCTCCCCGGACGGCTGCTCGTCGCTCTCCTGCGGGATACCGGCCTCGTCGTCGTCCCCGCTCCCGGCCGCCGGCGGACTGGTCCGGCCCAGCCAGGTCCGTACGAGACGGCCCTCCTCGCCCGCCTTCGCCGCGTCGTCGACATACGCCACGGCAAGCGGGAAGCGTCGTCGCAGCGCCGCGAGGTTCTTCAGGCCGTCGCCCGAGGTCTGGCCGTAGATCGCTCCCAGCAGCGCCAGCTTGGCGTGGTCGCGGTCGCCGTGGAAGGCGCGGTCCGACAGCGCCGTGTAGAGGTCGCCGTCATGGCCTGCGACCTCCATCAGGCCGGGGTCGCGGGAGATCGCGGCCAGAACCCTCGGCTCCATCTGGTCGGCGTCGGCGACGACCAGCCGCCAGCCCTCGTCGGCGACGACCGCCTGCCGTATCACCTTGGGGATCTGCAGCGCCCCGCCGCCGTTGGTGGTCCAGCGGCCGCTGACGGTGCCGCCCGGCTGGTACTCGGGGCGGAACCTGCCGTCCCGCACCCAGTCCTGGAGCCAGCTCCAGCCGTGCGCCGTCCAGATCCGGTACAGCTTCTTGTACTCGATCAGCGGCTCCACGGCCGGATGGTCCAGTTCCTGCAGCTCCCAGCGGCGAGTCGACTTCACCTTGATCCCGGCCTGTGCGAACGCCCTGACCACATCGGCGGGAAGGTCCGGGCGGACCCGGCGGCCGAACGCCGTGGACACCTCTTCGGCCAGTTCGGCCAGTCGGCGGGGTTCGCCGCCGCCGGCGTACCGCTCGCCCAGCAGGTCGTGCAGGAGGTCCCGGTGCACATCGGCCCGCCAGGGCAGGCCGGCCCGGTTCACCTCGGCGGCGACCAGCATGCCGGCCGACTCGGCGGCCGTCAGCAGACGCATGCGGCCGGGGTGGGTGGTGGCGTCGTGGCGGCGGAGCTGCTCCGCGTACACCTGGAGGAGCGCCTCGAAAGGGATGTCCGTGCCGGACTGCGGCTCGAAGAGGGAGGACTGCGAGCCGGGCTCCGCGGCGCGGGAGGGGGGATCGGGGGGTACGGGGGCGTTACGGAGGCGGGCGTGGGCGGCCGCGGCGGAGCGGGGTTCGCCGAGCCGGCCCTCGTGTGCGAGGAGGAGGGACTCGGCTGCCTCGATGTCGTAGCAGCGGTCGATCCGTACGCCCGCGGCGAGCAGGCGGGGGTAGATCTCGGCGGTCGACCGCCAGACCCAGCGGATGACGTCCGGGCGGGAACGGACCGCCTCCACGAGGTCGGGTTCGGTCAGGACCGGGGCGGCGGGGAGGCCGCCGGCCGTCAGGGGGGTGAGGCGGGCGCCGCCGGTCTCTGTGGTGGCCAGAGCCCAGCGTTCGGTCATGTGTGTGAGTCTGGCAGGTGGGACTGACAGTGGGGTGGGGCGGCGTGGGTTCCGTCGCGCCCACCGTGTGCTGCTCCCACTCCTCGTTCACGACGATCGAACGGTCGTCGAGGTCACGGACGTCGCCCGCCACCACCGGCAGCCGCTCGACGGCCGCGAGCGTCTTCGCGTCATCGACGGCCCGCGACTCTGCCGCGATGAGCGCGGTGTCCTCCTCCCGTACGAAGACCGCGGTCGACGCGGACGCGGACAGCGTCGCCCCGGGGATCCGCCGTACCTCGAGGTAGCCCACGGCGTCCGGGCCGCCGCCGATGTCCTGTCCGTCGCGGGCCACCGGGCCGAGCGCCGTCAGGTCGCGCAGAAGTTTGATATCCACAGGGTGTGGATGAGCGAGTCTCCTGGTGACATGAGCGGTGGACGGTCCGCGCCGCACCCGCACGGTCAACGTGTCGATGCCCTTCACCACCACCGGCGACGCGGCGAATCGCTGCGGCCTCCGGTCCGGGGCGTCGAAGGCCGAGGCGGGTCCCAGCCCCATGGTCGCGATCAGCCCCACGCCGAGCGCGAGCGCGACGAAGGTGCCGATGAGAGTGGTCCAGCGGGTCCGCAGCGCGGCCAGGGCGACGGTCAGCACGAGGCCGCCTCCGCGCGACGGTGGGGCCAGGCCTACCCCGCCGCGCGAGCCTGCCTACCCTGACCTCATGGAACCGGTGATCGACCAGGCATTCGCGGCTGCCCTCTACTCGGACGGCGACGCCGGTCTCGACACCGGTGCCTCCCTCCTCGCCGCCGATCCGGCGGCCGACGCGGAACTGGTCCGGCGCGGAGAGGAATTCGTCCGCCGTGCCTGGGAGCGTGGCTGGCAGCCCGCCGATGTCGTACGGATCGTCCGCCGCGAACTCGACGAGACCGGGGCCGGGCTCGCGGCCGGGCTGATCACCGCGGAGACCGGACGGTACGAGCAGCTGCCGCCCCGCTGGCGGTCCCAGCTGGCCGAGCTGCCCGCGCCGCCGCCGCGGAACCGGCCCGACCGGTTCTCGTACGCCTCCGCCCTCCTCGGTCTCTACCGGCTGCTGCTCCGGCTCCCCTCGATCGAGCCGGTCGGCCCGCCGCCCGGCGCCCCCGGCCGCCGGCTCGATCTGCCGCCCGCGCACGACGAACCCCGCATGCTGACCCGGATCCGCGCGCTGCTCGCGAAGGCGGAGGCGACCGGGTTCCCGGAGGAGGCGGAGGCCCTCACCACCAAGGCGCAGGAGCTGATGGCCCGGCACTCCATCGACGAGGCCCTCCTCGCCGCCCGTACGCACAGCAAGGAGGCGCCGGGCGCCTGCCGGATCGGGGTCGATGCCCCGTACGAGACGGCGAAGGCGATCCTGCTCGACGCCGTCGCCTCCGCGAACCGCTGCCGCGCTGTGTGGAACAACGAGCGCGGCTTCTCGACGGTCGTCGGCTTCGAGCCGGACCTGGAGGCCGTGGAACTGCTGTACACCTCCCTGCTGGTCCAGGGCACGGCGGCGATGGCGAAGGCCGAGGCGGGCCAGCGGGCCGGCGGGCGCAAGCGGACCAAGACGTTCCGTCAGTCCTTCCTGATGGCGTACGTCCAGCGGCTGGGCGCGCGCCTGGCGTCCGACACCGCCCGGGTGACCGCGGCCTCGGTCTCGGAGGGTGTCGCCGCCGACGGCGATCTGCTGCCGGTCCTGGCGGCGCGGGACGTGGCGGTCACGGACGCCGCGGACCGGATGTTCCCTCGGACGACCAGCACCCGGGTGCGCGGTGTGACGGACGGCGAGGGCTGGGCGCACGGCACAGCCGCCGCCGACCGGGCCCGGATGGGCGAGCGGCGGCCGGGCATCGACGGTTCCCGGTAGCGGGGCGTATGCGAGCAGGCGGCGCCCCTCCCTCTACCAGATGACCGGAAAGTCCGCATAAGACCGACCGGCAATTGGGGGGTGGGTGAAGGAGCGGGGCTGGGGTGCGTGCATCGCAAGGCGGAGGATTGAGCCATGGTGATGGACGACAACGCCGCGAGG
>NZ_JBSFYR010000201.1:0-4745 GCF_053599875.1 Streptomyces sp. NPDC005151
TCCGCTGATCCTTGCATCACACCCGATCGGCCATGGCCCTTTCAGGACCGGACGATCACTGTCAACGGCCCCGGCTCGGCCACCACCGGCTCGCATTTTTTGATCTTGCGCACCTATCTGCGATCTCTCGGTTTGGTGTGGGTCTGCAGCTCGGGGTACTGGCCAGTGACGTCCAGCCCGGTGGCTGACAGCAGCCGGACGGTGCCGTCCCCGGGCAGATGGGCGATCACCCGGGCCCCGTTCCACAGCGTCTCGAACGCGTACTCGGCCTCCTTCTTTGGTCTCGGTGGCGGGCCCGCCACCGCCAGCATCGGCGACAGCGGCGGCAACTCAGACGCACCGTGAGCGCCGGAAGACGGCTGCACGCTCATCTCTCCAGCCTGCACCCCGGCAGCCGGCCTCGGCCAGTCGCCCTGGCGGCCGCACCGCCGGATGGGACAGCCACGTGTGCCCAGGTGGACCTCTCCGCCGGCGGCACTCCCCTTGGCGGTATGTCCCGGAATGTATTCTTCGTCGGTTGGTGGTTTGCTGCTCGATGGCGGCGGCGGACCGGCTTTCAGGTTCGGCGCCTGGCCGTGTCCACCCGCAAGGCTCAAGGAGGAGTCCCGCATGTCCGTCTACACCCCCCAGCAGATCAGCCAGCCCCAGACCCAGCAGCCGTTCGGCCAGCAGCAGCCGTTCGGCCAGCAGCAGCCCTGGGGGCAGCAGGGCCAGGGCCAGCAGCCGTTCGGCCAGCAGATCGCCGGGCCGCAGCAGCAGCTCGCGCAGGTGGTTCAGCAGTCGATCCAGCAGGCCTGCCAGCAGGCGAGCCAGCAGGTGGCGCAGCGCATGCAGCAGACGCTGCAGCAGATCCAGCAGGTTCAGCAGCAGCTGCAGCAGCAGGGCTTGGCCCACCAGGCGCACCCGTACCTGGCTGTCGCGCTGCACCACACCCTTCTCCAGGGCGTGCGGAGCGCTGTGGAGCAGTCCGTGCAGCAGGCGCTGCCTATCGCGATCCTGACGCTGGTACAGCAGAGCCAGCAGGGCCAGCAGGGCCAGCAGGGCCAGCAGGGCCAGCAGCAGTTCGGCCAGTTCCCGGGCCTGCAGCCGCAGGGCCAGATGGGACAGGGCGGCCAGTTCCCGGGGCTTGACCAGGGGCAGGGCATGTTCGGGCAGCAGCCGCAGTACGGGCAGTTGTCGCCTCTGGGCATGTAACAGCCCCTCGCGCCGGGCGGCGAGGCGCCGCAGTGACGGGCTGCGTGGTGGGGGCGAGGTGCCGCTCCCACCAAGCAGCGGCTTGCGCGACGTGATGTGACAAGTGAAGCAACCCTTGAGTGTGAGATGGCGGTTTGTGTGATGGGTGAGCAAGGCGGCGGTGTGAAGCCGGGCAACGGCGGCAAGGGCAAGGCCCAGGCGCAGGAGGCCGCGGCGACACAGCCGAGCGAGGCAGCGGACGGTACGGGTGAGCCGGCCGGACGTGGCGGGGAGGCACAGGCGCTCGGATATACCCAGGGCCGGGGGGTTAGGGCGGGGTGGGGCCGGTATCTGGTGGCGCCGCGCCCGATGGGCATGCTGGGCGGCGGGGTGCCACCGATCGAAGCGGCCGCGCTGTTCACCCTGCTGGAGGAAGACCCCGAGGTGGAACCGGTGGCACAGCTGCGCCCGTCCCGTCCCCGGGGCTTGGGGGCGATCACGGAGCCGCATCCGGCCTGCCCTCCGGTCGCGGTGGTCACGATGCCCGAGCAGCGGGCCCGCGCTTTGGCGGCGAACCCGCAGGTGGTCGTGGAGATCGACCAGCCCCTCGCCTACACCCCCACCCCACCGATCAGCGCCGGCATGGGCACTGCGGTGCCGGTGGTGGACCCGATGCTCGCCATCACCCTGGAGGAGCCCGGAACGGTCAGGCTGCGGGTGGTGGGCGGTGACGGTCAGGCGGTGGCCGGGGCGCACGTGTGGGCGATCGGCAGCAGTATTCCGGTGCACGGGGTCACGGGCCGCGACGGGCGGGTGAGCCTGACGCTGGCGGCGGACACGCCGGACACCCTCCAGGGGCTGTATGTGCGGCCCGTCAGCGGCTACTGGCCGCTGCGGACCGGCCGCCCCGATCTCACCGAGGGCGGGGAGGCGGTGGTGGAGGTACAGGCCCTGGCGGAGACGTTCGAGGGCTCCCCCGGCCGGGCGCTGACGGGCTGGGGGGCGCAGGCAATGCGGCTGCACCAGATCCCCCCGACCTACCGCGGACACGGCATCAAGATTGCGCTCATCGACTCCGGAGTGAACACCGCCCACCCCGACCTCAAAGAGAGCGTCCGGCACGGCCACGACCTCACCACCACCGTCGGCGCCGGAAACGGCACCTGGACAGTGGACGCGTGCGGACACGGCACCTGGTGCGCGGGAGTGATTGCCGCGGCCGACAGCCGCACCGGCATCACCGGGATCGCGTCGGAGGCCGAGCTGCACGCACTGAAACTGTTCCCCGGCGGGCACGTCAGCGACCTGCTCCGCGCGGTCGACTACTGCGTTACGCATGACATCGACATCGCCCAGATCAACCTCGCCTACGCGTTTCCGTCGCAGCTCATGGCGTGGAAGCTGCTGGATGCGCACGCGGCCGGGATCACGGTCATCGCCCCCGCCGGCGACACCGCCGGCCCCCTCACCCAGCCCGCCGCCCTGCCTGGGGTCCTCGCGGTGGGGGCGATCGCGCACACCGGCACCTACCCGTCCACCGCTCCTCTCGCGGCGGTGCAGCCGCCATGGCCCGGACCCTATCCGGCGCCGTTCACCCCCACCTGGCCGGGGGTGGACCTGGTCGCACCGGGCGCGGCGGTCATCACCACCGCACTGGGAGACGGCTACACCCCTGCCGACGGCACCGCGATCGCCGCCGCCCACGTCACCGGCCTCGCCGCCCTGCTCCTGGCCCACCACGACCATCTGCGTACCCAGGTCATGCCCCGCATCCCGGCCCGCGCCGACCACCTGTACACGCTGCTGCGCACCGCCTGCCGGCCGCTGCCGGGCGCCGATCCGGCCCGCGTGGGTGCCGGGATCGCGGACGCCCCCACCGCCCTCGGCATCCCCGCCAGCTGGCAGCAGGATTACCGGTCCGAGCAGATGTCCGCAGAGGCCGGAGCCTACCCCCGCAGCTGAACACAGCGCGCAGGAATTCCGTCCCCCGGTGGCGGCGCCGGGGGACGGAACCCGACAGCCGGCAAAGGACGCCCAGGGGTGTCAGCCGAACAGGTCGCGGACCCGGATCGTGCGCACCCGCATCCACCGGGCCCGGCTCGGAGGCAGCCGCCCGCCCAAAGCGGCAACCGACGCCTCCCCGGAGGGTGGGTGTGAGATGGCGTACATGGGTGGCGACGGGTGCGGCATCGACAGTGTCACAGCGCCGCGCTTGTCCTTCGGGGAGAGGAGCGCCGCTGCCGAGGGCGAGGGCCGTTCGGCGGCCGAGGCCTGGATGCGGCGGGGGCGTCCGGCCTCTACGTCTTTGAGCGCAGCTGCCAGCGTGCTCGGTGTCATCCCCGCTGCCCGCGCCAGCACGGACATCGACAAGCCAGGGTGGGACCCAATCAGATGGCGGATGTGCCGCATTGCGGGAGCAGCGTCGGTGGACCGGCCGCCGTATCCGCATCCGGGCTGCGGCAGGTCGGCCACCCCGACCGCCAGCAGCCTGTCCGCCAGCACGCGCGAGACCGCCCGACCTTCACCACCACCGCGAGCAGCGTCGTGCAGCAGCGACTTCACCGTGGAAGCGGCCACGCCAGCACACCGCGCGACCGCTGCCACCGACACGTCCGGACGCTGTTCCAGCAGACCCTGGACATGAACGAACACCGGCCGCGCGCTGACGCGGCCGTTACCCGAGGCAGGGTTGGAACCCAAAGAGTTAACCAGTTCGTGGAACACGGGAGCAGCCGGGCGTGGAAGCCGCTGATGTGGGCACTCTTCGCCCGCCGCGCGGCGCTCACCGGCCCGACTTTACACAGCGGATACGCCGACTGCGGCGGGGATGCCCCTCGGTCAGCGGCGATGTCCTCCTGCCGTCGCTGATACAGGGCGGGGGATTGTGATCGGGCAGGTGCGGTGGTGGCCTGTGCGTCCTCGAGGGAGGACAGGCGCGATCGGTACGGGTTGGCCTCGTGCCGCCTCAAGGAGACGGGGGCTCGTCTTCAGTAGTCAGGGACCCTGCCGCGTCGCATTCTTTGCATGCTGCTGCGCGGGGCTGGCCAAGCGCGGTGAGGGCCTGTTCCCGGTCCAGCCTCTGGCCGCCGGGTGCGCAGCCGATGACGTGCACGAGCGTGGCGCCTGGATGGCCAGGTCGATGTGGCAGGTGCTGAACCGTCCAGGCCGGTTCCACATTCGTGGGCAGGCCGCTGGCTGCCGAGGACAGGCGATGGGTGGGTACCTGCTCGTAGGAGACACCCAGAACAGGGCGCGCCTGCACGGGACTTACCCAGGCCCGATGCTCGACCGGTTCCACACCATCGCTTGTGCTGCCCCGCCACATCATGACGCCGATGTGATACCGCCAGCCGTCCCGCCCTTGCCGACGGGCATGAAGTCGCGCTCGTATCTCCTGGCCGTCTGGCAGCACGACAACAATGGGCGGCGGATCCTGAGGGTTCTCGTCCTGGCTCACACGGTCACCGCTTCCATCCTCTAGTGCTGCCCCGCGCAAGTTCGTGGAGGGGTGTTGATCAGGGCGTCGGGTCGCCGAGGTAGAAGCCGCAGGCGCAGTCCAGGGCGTCTTCGGG
>NZ_JBSFYR010000202.1:0-4503 GCF_053599875.1 Streptomyces sp. NPDC005151
TCCGACCACCGAGCCGAGATGACCATCCGCTTCGCCATCTGGGACCACGTCACCGGAGTCGTCGGCACGGCCGCAACGGCCTGACCCAGGGCTGAGAAGCCGTAGTTCAATCGATCATGTGGCTTGGCGGTCGATCTGATGTTCCTCGCGTCGATCCCGGATAGGTGATCTTCGTGGGGCGGGGCATGAAAGCAGGGCCTCTTGGAAGCGAGTGGGTGTTGAAGCGCACTGATTCCAGGAGGCCCTGTTGTTCCAGTTCACCGCATCCATGGCTGCGGAGGCCAGTGGTTCGGCGCGGTCGTGTGACTGTCTCGCGCACGTGTACGGAAACGCGTCTGATCAGCCCGAGCGCCGACGCCGGTATCCGACGGATATGTCGGACGCGGAATGGGCCGAGGTGCGCCCGTTGTTGCCGGTCCCGGCATGGCTGGGCAAGCGGGCGGGCCGGCCGGAGTCGTACTGTCACCGGCAGATGATCGACGCGGTCCGCTACCTCGTCGACAACGGCATCAAGTGGCGGGCGATGCCCGCGGACTTCCCCTGCTGGGAGCGGGTGTATGCGTTCTTCCGCCGGTGGCGGGAGCACGGATTGATCGCCGAGTTCCACGACCGGCTGCGCGAGCAGGTCCGGGCGCGGGCGGGCAGGAACCCGCAGCCGAGCGCGGGGATCGTGGACTCGCAGTCGGTGGTCCACCGAGGTTGCCATGCCTGTGATCGCTACGTGGGTGTCGTCATTCAGCGCCGGACCACTGCCAGCGGGGTGGCGGTGCCGTTCAGGCAGTGGTCGAGGATTGCGTGCATGCGCGGAACGGGGAGGGCCGGATTGGCCGCGGCGCCCTCGGCGGTACGGGGGTCGGCGAGGAGGGCCTCCAGGGCTTCCGGTGACAGGCTCGGGTTGGCGGCCGCTGCCCGGCGCACCGACGCGTCGGGGTCCTCGACAGGGGGGTCGGGCAAGGCGGGATCGGCTGCGGCCAGGGCCCGTACTTCAGGATCCGGGTGGCCGATGAGGTGGGCCCGGCCGGTGCGGGGGAACGCAGGCAGGGTCAGCAGGTGCGGACGGTGGGCCGGGCGGGTGACGAAGACGTCCAGGAGGAGGTGTGGCGGAGCCAGCGGGTGGTAGCAGGCGAGCCGGATCCTCACCTCCTCGTCGTCGTCCTGCGCGAGTGTCTCGACGAGTTCCGCAGGCAGGCCGGGCCAACTCGCCGCGCCCCGGCGGAGCACCGGTTCCTCGGAGGCCGCACAGGCGGCGAACCAGTCGGGCGACGGCCCGGCGGCCGGCTCAGTATTCGACTCCGGGGTCGGCTCGGTAATCAGCTCGGGGATCGGGCAGGTGCAGTCTGGACCGTGCCCGATGGCCGGGTCGATCGCCCAGTACTCGGCCCAGGTGCGGGGGAAGGGGTGGAGGCGTGCGCGCATCCGTACGTCCTCGTCCGGGTCCTCCCTCAGCTCCGCCACCAGGTCCGGCCCCAGGTCGGGCCGTACGGCGACCATCGCGCGGATCTTCGCCTCGGGGTGGCGGGCGAGCCGGGCGACGGCGTCGGCCGGGGTGTGCCGGTTGTAGGTCAAGGGTTCCACCGTGCCGTTCGCGAAGCACTGCTCGACGAGCGCGGGGGACAGAGCACACGTGCCGAACACCCATGCGTTGCGCGAACCGAAGGACGGCAGCATGGCCTCCACCCGTTCCGGGTCCAGCGCCCAGTTCCTGTCCTGCGCCGCTTCACGGACCGCGGGGTCCGGATCGTCGAGCAGCGCCGCCCGCTGCGCCGGGGTGAGGGACTGCCACCTCCAAGTGGCCCGTATCCGGAGTTCGGGGTTCTCGCGGCCGGCCATGGAGCGGAAGAAGGACAGCGGGATCTGCCGGGAGGAATCGAGTTCCGCCATGATCTCCTTCACGGTGACCTTGCCGTCCTCGCCCCCGTCCTGGGCGGTCAGGAGGGTCACGAGGATGTCGTCCGGCAGCGGTCGGACCCATCGGGGGTAGTGACGGGGGCCGGCGGCGAGCCACCCGCGGACGATCCCCGACGGGTCCGTCGCCAAGGGGGCGAGCCGCGCCGGGTCGACGTACCGGTTGCGGGCGAGCGCGCGACGGATCTCCTCGCGCGGATGGCGGAGGGCTGCGTCGATGACGGCGTCAGGCAGGTCACGGCCCTCGCACATCAGCAGGCCGGCCTCACCGGCCGCTCGACCCATCAGGCGTATCAGTACGTCGAAGGGCGCGGCCGGATTGAAGGCGATGCCGCGCAGCCACGGTTCATGCAGAGAGTCGGACACCGGTGTCATCCTGCCACCTCGTCTCCTGAACCGGGCCGCCCGACGGCTACCTCGGCAGCGCTTACCGGCGGCTCCATCCGCAGGGCTTCGGACCACGCGGCGAGGGCCATGCTCATCATGCGCACGCTGCCGTACACGGCACACCGCCAGGGGCGTTGTCACGTTGTTGGGTGTGTGGGTGTCTGACGGTGTGTCGAGGTGTGGTGGGGCCGGGTGCCGGCCCTGGGCTCAGGCCGCGGCAGGCCGGCCGGTGACGCCGGTGATCTGCTCCCAGATGGTGAAGCGGACGGTCATTTCGGTGCGGTGTTGGGTGCCGGTCATCAGGTGGCGGCGGGGCCGGAAGTGGGGGGAGAAGCCGCTGAACGCGGACAGGAACCGCTGCGCGGCGCCCACGCTGCGGAAGCCTTTCATCGCCCGTTCGCGTTGCCGGGTGGGCTGATGACTGTTCTCGGCCCGGTTGTTCAGACCCTTGTGGGAACGGTGCTCGACGCAGGGCATGACCTCGCGGTGGGCCGCGCCGTAGGAGCGGAGCTTGTCCGTGACGATCACCCGCGGCACCCCGCCCGTCTTCGTCAGCAGCGTGCGGAAGAAGCGTCTGGCCGCAGCCGTGTCCCGGCGGCTCTGCACCAGGATGTCCAGCACGTTGCCGTCCTGGTCGACAGCCGGCCACAGGTATTTCTGCTCACCGTTGATCTTGATGAAGACCTCGTCCAGATGCCACTTGTCGCCGGGCTGGGGCCGCCGGCGGCGCGGTCCGTTGGCGTACTGCTGACCGAACTTCAGACACCAGCGGCGGACCGTCTCGTACGAGACGATCACGCCGCGCTCCAGCATCAGCTCCTCGACCTCACGGAAACTGAGCGGGAACCGGAAGTACAGCCACACGCAGTGCGAGATCACCTCGACCGGATACCGGTGCCCCTTGTACGACGGCGACATGCCCTCCACGGACGACCCCCTCCACCGTGATCAGCCCGAGGATCCTCCCACCCTGTCAGCCAACGTGACAGCGCCCTGCGAAGCCCTCGACCACGAATTGCTGCCAAAGAACATCGAAGGCACACGCGCCAAGCTGAAACGCCTGGTCAAGCTCGGCATCCTTACCGAGATCGACACCGGCAGCTTCGCCAGGAAGCAGTAACCGACCAAGTGGTACCACCCCGCCGGAGCCGACGCTCTCGGAGTGATCCGGTGGCACGGCCCCGGTGGGGCGTCGGCAGGGGCCTCAGGATGTGGGCGCGTCCAGCTGCGGCTCCAGCCGCACCTCGGTCACGCTCACGCCCTCTGGAGCGCCGAACGCCTCGACCATCACGCCCAAGTAGGTACCGGTGACCTCCAGAGCCAAGTGGTCGGCTCCCACGCGCAGGTCGAGCCTTGCCACGGGCTCGCCCGAGAAGTCCGGCATGCGGTAGATCCGCGCCGCCGGGTAGTGCAGGCTCGTCAGCTTCTTCTGCATCTCCTCGTACGTGGCTGTGTCCGTGCCCGAGAACGCCCTGCTGATGCGCAGTGCGTGCCTCTGGGCGGCGCACTCCTCTTCAGCGGTCAGCGGCACCTCATCGACCAGGATGGGCATGGTGGAGTCGGGGGTCGGCTCCGCTGCCGTGGTGTCGGCCGTGGAAGCCGATGCCACATCATCGGTGCTGCTGACGTCCGGAGCGCAGCTCTGCGAGATGAGGTCCGCCAACTCAAGGAACCGCATCTCCGCATCGTCGTCGCTCGCGGCGGCGACGCTGACCGTAGAGGTTTGATCGGCGGTGGCGTTCTGCGCGCCGAAGCCGGTCAGGACGACGATGCCGCCGAGCGCGGCCGCCAGCAAGGACTTCGGGAGGAAAATTGATCGCATGTCCGTACCATGCAGGCTGCTGACCACTGCCCACATGAGTACCCGTACTCAATCCACCAGAGCATCAGCTCACCAGCGACCCTCAGTCCACCAGATCCGCGGCCGTCAGCAGCCGCGTCAGTGCAACTTCCGGTAGATGCACGTCAGATGAGCTTCCACCATCTTCAGGGACACGAACAGCGAGGCCGCACCGAGATCGACACCGGCAGCTTCGCCAGGAAGCAGTAACCGACCAAGGCTCGCAACCAGCAGCCCTGTCCCAACCCCACTACGAAACGGACATCAACCTACGAAGGGGGCGTCGCTAATTTACGGGTTGCTTCCGGGACTTGAGTTCGTTGATGTGGTATGGGGCGTTTCGATGAGTTGATCAGTCCGCTGCGGGAGAA
>NZ_JBSFYR010000203.1:0-4432 GCF_053599875.1 Streptomyces sp. NPDC005151
CATCGCCCTCGCCATGCTCAACCTCGGCGGCCACCGGCCTCACCTACCAGGCCGTCAAGCCACATAAACCCACCCACGGAAGCGACAGGGGAGCCGTAAATCCGCGCGCATTGCCGAGGCCGCCGCGCACTGGTGTGACGCCGTCGCCGCTCCGCCGGCGGCCTACCGGTCCTCGGCCGTGCGGTCTCCCGCGCCGTCCGGCTCGGTCCGGCTCTCGTCCGGCCGGGCGGCGCGGGCCGGCAGGCCGGTCCCGGCGGTGCCGAGGGTGCGGTAGAGGCGGTCCAGGTAGCCGTGCAGGCGCGCGACCATGTCGACGGCCGCCGGATCGAGCACCCACTGGAGCTGGAGGCCGTCCATGATCGCCAGCAGCTGTTGGGCCTCGGCAGCGCAGTCGGTGTCGGCGCGCAGCTCGCCACTGTCCACGCCCCGGCGCAGCGACTGCCCGGCGTCGGCAACCAGGGTGCGGTAGCGCCGGGTGAAGAACGAGTGCGCCGGGTGGTCCGGGTCCCCGGACTCGCCGACCAGGGCGTTGAACATCCGTGTACGGCCCGGGCGGCGGGCGTTGTAGGCCGTCAGGTCGAGCAGGCAGTGGAACCACTCGGCGACGGTCGCGCACTCCTCGGCGAAGAACCGTTCCGTGTCGTGGTCGTCGCTCGCCTCCAGCACCGAGACCAGGAGGGCCTCCTTGGTGCGGAAGTGGTGCAGCAGGCCGCCCTGGGTGATGCCGGCGTCCTTGGCGATCCGGGCCAGCGACGTCGCATGGAAGCCCCACTGGGCGAAGTGCTCGACGGCCGTGTCCAGGATGCGCGTACGCCGCTTGTCGCCCACCGCATAGCTGCCGCGCGATGCGCCCCTGCCGGCGCCGCGGCGCGCGGGCCCGTTCTTGACGTCCATGGCTGCCACCTTAGCCATCGCCTCGCTATCAGAGCCTGTCGGGTGGCCGGTTGATTACGCTGCGATGTAGTCCTCGACGGTGTTGGCTCGTGCGGTCTTGCGGTGGGATTCATGGCTCCACCGCAAGGACTGCCCGGCGAGCCGGACGAGCATCAGGCGGATTATTGCCACCTTGATCATGGCCTCGGAGGTCGCGGTCAGCCGTTCGTAGTCGCGGGCCGGCCGACGGTTTCGGACCAGCCGGCCGAAACTTCGCTCCACCACCCAGCGGCGGGGCAGGACCTTGAAGCCCTTGACGTCGTCGGTCCGCTTCACGATCTCGACAACGATGTTCAACGCGTCCCGGGCCCATGAAAGAAGCGTGGAATCACCGGAGTTGGCGTATCCGCCGTCGGCCCGCACCAGACTGACCGTGCGGAATCCCTTCGCGAGACGGGCCAGGACGATGCGGCCTCCGGCCCGGTCCTGCACGGACGCGGAGGTGACCGCGACGACCAGCAGCAGGCCCATCGGGTCCACGATCACGTGTCTCTTCCGCCCTGTCGTTCGCTTGCCCGCATCGAACCCACGCGCCTCGCCGCCCTCGCTGGTCTTGATCGACTGGGCGTCGATCACGGCGGCCGACGGCTCCAGATCGCGTCCCGCCCCGACCCGGACCTGGCGGCGGAGCTCGTCGTGGACGCGGTCCCAGGTGCCGTCCCGGCGCCACTTGGTGAACCAGCGGTGGGCCGCGTCCCAGGGCATCAGATCGCGCGGAAGCATCCGCCACTGGCAGCCCGACCGCAGCACGTAGAACACCGAGTCGAGCACCAACCGGTCTCCGTACTTGCGCATCCCGCCGCCTTTTCGCAGGTCACGCACGGGAAGGAGCGGCTGGATGATCTCCCACATCTCATCGGCCAAGCTGGACGGACAGCATGGGCCGCTGACGGCCTCGGAGTTGTCGCACTGGCACACACCACGTGATCATTCCGGGGCCGTCGCCATGCCCGGAAGGCAGATCACGACCGTCACGCATCACGCATGATCAGCCACCCGACAGGCTCTTGGATTCGAAGGTCCCAGACATCGCTCCTTCTCCCACTGCCAATCGTGGGTGAGGTCGTTATTGTCCACCGCACGGGCCGCACGAAAACGGGCCATCCGGAAAAAGTGGCCATGAAAGAGGTCCGCCGGGCGGCCCCACCCCCCACGGGAAGGACGCCCGGCGGACCGGTCAGGACGTGATCAGCGCACGGCGTACGCGTCGTTCACGGTCTGGATGACGGAGTTGCCGTTGGCGTCCGTCAGTTCCGTCTTCAGGGTGACCGGCTTGCCGTCCGCGCCCGCGTGGTTCACGGTCGCGGTCCACCGGCCGCCCTGCTGTGCGGTGGTGGCCTGGGTCCAGGTCTCGCCACCGTCGTACGAGTAGGAGACCTTGGCCGCGACCAGCTTGCCGGGCGTGTAGCCGGCGTGGCCGGTGACGCTCAGGCCGATCGTCTGACCATCCTTCGCCGGAAGAGTCTTGAGCCCGTCGCTCTCCAGGTCGTAGCCCGGGAAGAGCAGCGGAATCCCCTGCGAGTACACGTTCTCGTCCCGCTCCGAGCGGAACTTCCAGGTGGTCTTGGTCTGGGTGGACCGCTTCCACACGTGGGCGGGATAGCCGTACTTTCCGGCGTACATGGTGAGTTCGTACGCGGCGTCTCCGGCCGGGACGGTGAACACCCCCATCGGATAGGGGGACGTGCCCAGCACTTCACCGCCACTGGTCAGCTGCATGCCGCCTTCGTCTCCGAAGCCACCCTGGATACCGGCGTGTTCGCTGTCGCTCCAGAAGCCCGGCGCAACGCCGATCAGGTTGTCCTGCCGCTCGGCGGCGAGCTGGAGCTTGCCCTCGGCGTCGCGCGCGGCGGCCGGGACCGGAATGCCCCGGTACCAGTTCTCCGTACGCTTCATGCCCTCCGTGTAGGTACGGGACTGGTCGACCATGAACTCGCCCCACGGGAAGCTGGACGAGAGGAAATGCCTCCATGCGGTGTCGCCCGCCGAGTAGTACTCGGTGCGCTTGCCGGGAACGGCGACAGTGTCGAAGCCGTTGGAATAGAGCCCGCCGTACGGCCGGGTAATGTTCATCAGGTCGATGTAGCCAGCCGCGACACCCATCGCCTCGTACGTGGCGGTGGTCTTGCCGAGCTTGCTGTCACGGACCTTGTAGGTGCGGTCCGAGGTAACCGGGCCGGTCTCGGGGAAGGCCAGGTTGTAGACGAACGGGCTGACGGCGGTGGCCTTCCAGCTCAGCTTCACCGGTCCGTCGGCCAGAGCGGCCTTCAGGGCGTCCGCCTCGCTCGCCTCGATGCCGAGCGAGGGCAGCGGCGCCGCACTGCCGACGGACGGCCTCCAGAGGCCCGCGGACGGCCGGTGCGCGATGACCGCCTTCGCGCCGGCGGCCTTGGCGTTCCGCGCGGGGGTGCTCATGTCGCCGTCGTCGGCGACCTTGACCAGGGCGATCTTGCCCGAGACTCCGGCGGCCTTCAGCTCGTCGGGGGTGCCGGTGCCCGCGTCGACGAGTGCGGCCTCGCCCGTACCGTCGAGGTTGACGGAGCCGGTGTTGGCCGTCGTCGGGTGCAGTTCGGTGCCGCCGACGACCGACAGCTTCTCGATCTGGGGGGCGTACGCACGCCAGAGGCTGTCGAACTCGAAGTCGCCGTCGCTCGCCCTGCCCTGCACGTCGACCAGGTAGTTCTTGATGAGGCTGCTGCCCGTGAGGGAGCCCGAGTGCAGCCATGTGTCGTCCCAGCTGCGGCCGAAGGAGAGCGTCGTGGAGCGGTTCTCGGACGCCCGGTCCTCCGTCTTCACCTGGATCCGGTGGGCCTCGCGGGCGTCCAGGACCAGGGTGGTGTCCTTGGTGACGTTCAGCTGCGGCCGCGCGAGGTAGCCCACGGACTCCAGCATCTTGCCGGTGGCGTCCTTCGCGTCGGGCGTCGTGATGAAGCTGGAGACGAAGTATGCACCGGGGCGCACCTGGTAGACCTGGTCGGTGACGCCGTTGTTGAAGCGGCGCTCGCCGCCGGCGGTGTCGGTACCGATGAGGTCGACCGAGGAGGGTCCCTTGGCGGGCTTGCCGGTGCGGTCGACGAGCTTGACGCGCAGGGTGACGGTCTCCGGTTGGACGTACATCGAGAAGGGAGTGGAGACCTTCACACCGTCGGGCCCGGTGGCCAGCACGCGTCCGGTGACATCGCCGTACTGGGCGGCCTTCAGCTGCGCGGTCGGGTCGATCTCCAGCGGGACCTTGACGGTGGCTCCGGCCGGGACGGTGACACTGCTCGCGTCGAGCTTCGCGACGGAGGAGCGGACGGCCGAGCCGTCGTTGCCGGTGACGCCCTGGACCTCCAGCGACAGCTTCACCGGCTCGGTGCCGGAGTTGGTGTACGGGACGTCGACCGTGGTGCGGTCGCTCTTGCCCTGCGGCCAGTTGAACGTGCCGCCCTGGACGGCGGGGGCGCCGACGACGGTGGTGTCGATGGCGGCCTTCACATCGAGGCGGCCGCCGCCGGTC
>NZ_JBSFYR010000204.1:0-4258 GCF_053599875.1 Streptomyces sp. NPDC005151
TTATCTTGAGCTCTGACACGTCGCGCCTCGTTGACCTGGGACGACGCGATGAGGACAGTGTCCGAGAAGCAGTCGACAGAGTCGTTCTGAGGCCGTGTCAGCACGGGCCGATCGTTGCCGAACCGCGACCTCGGCGGCGGGCCGCCGGGACGGGCGGGCTTTGTAGCCGGGCGGCGCGGAGGTCGCCGAGCGTGCGGGCGAGTTGTTCCCGGAGCTGGCGGTTCTCCTCGGCGAGACGGCGGTTGCGTTCGTTGGCGGCCTCCAGCCGTCGAAGGAGCGAGGCGTCGGAGGCCCGTTGCCGGGCCGGAACCGGGTCGGCGGGGGCCCGCTGCTGTTCGACCCGCAGTCGTTCAATCTCCGCTCGCAGGTCGGGCTGGGTGTAGAGCCAGGAGCGGGAGACGCCGGCTGCGCGGGCCACGGCGTCGAAGGTGACGGCCGTGCCGGCGGCATCGATCTCGCGCAGGGCCTGGATCGCCTTGGCCCGGGTGTACTCGTGGCGGTTGTGGGCCGCGGCGACGATGTGGCGGGAGTTGTCAGCCCGCATCGGCCACCTCCGTGCCGCCGGGAGTCTCGTCGGCCTCCAGGGCTGTGATGATCCGGTCGAGGTTGCCCACGACCTGCTGATTCATCTCGACGACGCGGAGCTGACCGCGGGCCTCCGCCGCCGAGACGATCTGCAGGAGCTGTTCGCGCTGCTGCCGGTGCTGGGGCAGGAACTCCGGGGTCGTCACGAACATCGGGCAGCTCAAGCAAGCGTTGGCGTGCGGACAGGTCTTCTGCAGTGGCAGCCCGCAGAAGCCGTTGGGCAGGGCCTGGGTGACCCTGCCGAGACGCTGTTTGGCCCAGGCCGCCTCGGCGAGGTGCCCGTCCGGGTCGAGGGCGACCTGCTCGCCGCGGATATCGACCTTGCGGGCCTGTTCCCAGTGGCGGCGGATCGTCTTCTCGTTGAGCCGGGCGTAGTGGGCCGTCATCATGTGCGAGTCGTGGTCGAGCAGGACGCGGACGACTTCCTGCGGGACGTCTCGGTTGATCAGCCTGGTTCCGAAGGTGTGGCGCCATTGGTGCGGGGTCGGGCGGACGCGGCGGCCGTGCTCGTCGCGGACGTCGACCTCGGCGAGCCACTGGTTGAGCATGCGCCGGTAGCTGGTGTCGATCATCGGCTTGGTGCCCTCCGGGTTCGCCGTCTTCTGCGGGAAGAGCACCGGGCTGCCCTCGGGCCAGCGTGCGGCCATGCGCCGCTGCTGGGCGGCGATGGCGGACTCGACCTCGTCATCGATGGGGACCAGAGCCTCGCGTTTCATCTTGTGGTTGAAGTAGCGCAGGTAGGGCGCGTTGTCGGCGTCGCGGACGATGCAGTCCAGCGGCAGCCGCAGGGCGTCGCTGACGCGCAGGCCGCTGCGCATGAGGATCAGGGTGACGAGCCGGCCGACGGGGTCTTGCCACCGGTCCATGTTGGCGAGCTGTTCGAGCTGGGTCATCACGTGCTCGGCCAGGGCCCGGGGCAGCCGCTTGGCACGTTTGGGGTAGTCCTCGGCGAAGAACGCCGCGGTGGTGGGCAGCGTGTCGTCCCAACGGTGCTGGCGGATGCTCTGGAAGAAGTGGTTGACCAGGCCGATGAGCTCGCCATGGCTCTTTCGGCCGCCGACAGCCATGTGGAGCTCGGCGAGATAGCGCTCCAGCACCGGCCGGTCGATCTGCGCGAGCGAGTCGGCGCCGACGGCCGGGGTGGCGAGGAACTCGGCGAACCGGGTGATCGCGATGACGCATTTGTGGGCCTGTCCGGCTCCGATCCCGGTGCTCAGGCGCCAGCGCACCCAACGCTTGGCGAGATCCTTCAGCCACGGCTGCGGGATGCGCTCGAACCGCAGGTGGGCGTGGGGCGAGTCGATGCCGAGCTGCCGCAGACGCCACACGTCCCGGGGGTACTCCACCTCCCAGCCCCTGCCGTTCTGGAGCTCTTCGACCTGGCGGCGGGCGTAGATCAGCAGCGCGACGGAGGAGCTGCCGGTCGTGGCCTTGCCGCGCGGGAAGCATTCTCGCCAGGTCTCCTCGGTCCGGTCCAGCAGCGAGTGGACCCCGGTGCGGGCGACGAAGCGGACGACGTGGCGGACCCGGGTCGGCGGGGTCTTGATGCGCTGATCGTCGTGGCGGCGCTGGAGGGCGTACTGCACCTCCAGCCGGAGCTGGCCGGTGAGGCTGCGCAGGTCAAGACGCTCGTGGCCGGGTGTCTGATCCTCGTAGAGCCGGATGAACTCCGCCGGCTCCGGATAGCCGCCCTCGCGCCACCGTGCCCGGTGCGAGACGCAGAACGGCGCGGTGCCCTGCACCCACAGATCGCAGAAGGCGACCAGGCATTCAGCGTGGTTCTCCACCGCCGGATCCGTCGACGGCACCGTACTCAGCCACGTCTCCTGGTCCGGGCGTCCCGCATGGCGCCAGGCCCACTCGTGCTTGGAACACAGGCCGCGGCTGCGGACGCCGTAACGGCAGCCGGTCACCCGGCACGAGGCGAGCGGGGCATAGCCGCGCATCAGCGGTTCGGTTGTCGCGGCGAACTGCTCAAGGTCGGGGCGGCCTTGGCCGTTCCAGCGGTGGTGGTGGCCGATGCAGAGCCCGTAACTGCGGCCGGTCCGCAGACAATCATGGACACGGCACGGCGGGCCGCCGAAGACGAGGTCACCAGGGACGATGTCGATGACCTCGGCACGGAACTCGGGGCGGACGGCGGCCATCAGCTTCTCCAACAGCCCTGGCTGACGCGGGGAGGAAGCAGGCGTGGTCACCAGCGCACCTCCGCCCCGGTGAGGAACCCGGCTTCCTCAAGGACCCGGCGGGCGTCCTCGGCGGTGAGGTGACCGTACGTGTCGATCGTGGTGGTCAGACAGGCATGTCCCAACAGCTTGCTGACCACCTCGATCGGGGTGCCGCCCCGCAGCAGCCTGGTGGCGTAGGTATGGCGATACCAGTGGGGGTCATAGTCAATGCCGGTCTTGCGGCGCAGGCGTCTGACCAGGTCATAGACGGCCGCGTAGCCCATCGCGTGTCCGCGCGAGCCGCCCCAGAGGTTCACGAACACGTAGTCGGAGTCGAGGTCGCCGTACTCGATGTGCATGTAGTCGGCGTAAAGCCGAATCAGTTCGGCGCTGACCGGGATCGCCCTGGTCGTGCCGGACTTGGTGCGGGCACCGTTGTCGTTGAGCCGGGGCACCACCGTCAGCTCGCGCTCGGCGACCGCCCAGTCCTCGTGCCGCAGCCCGAGCGCCTCCCCAATGCGTATGCCGGAGTCGAACAGGACGGCAAACAGCAGGCGGTCCCGCAACCGCTCGCAGGCGTCCAGGACCGCTTGGACCTCGGCGGCGGTGAGGATGCGCGGGAGTTTCTTGGGGGCCTTCAGCGAGATGGCCCGCCTCGGCTGAGGCTTGCCCTTGGTGACGTGGTGCAGGAACGGCTTCCACGCGGTGCCGCGACGCCCGGCCGGCTGCCAGGTCGTCAGCAGTTCGCCCAGGTCGACGCCGTGGCGGGCGGCGTGCTGGTAGAAGGCGCTGACGGCCGAGAGTTTCCGGTTCACCGTGGTCACACCGCAGTGGTGCTCGACCGAGGGAAGCACCGCGACGGCGCCGGTGCGGGCCGAGGGCGGCAGCCGCAGCCAGGCGACAAACTCGCCGACGTCCTCAAGCCGCACCTCGCGCCAGTCCAGCCCGCGAGTGCCGAGGAAGGAGAACCAGTCCTTCAGATCGTGCGCGTACGCCTTGACCGTGTTCGGCGACCGCTCGATGTCGGTGAGATAGGTGAGGTAACGCTCGATCGGCTCGACCGGCGCGGCGTCGTTGCCGAGCACGGTCCACGACTCAAGCGGCGAGGACGGCATCACCACACGCTGTACAAGCATCAGACCTCCGGGGCATCTGCGTGATGGACGGCGGTAGATAACCACATCCACCAGGCAGAACCCGGGGCCTCACTTGGGCTTGCTCAACATCAAGGACGCCCTTCGGGCGGCTCAAGATAACCAGGGCGAACAGCGCGAGCAGCAGGCGGCGCTGGAGGGTGGTGCGGTCGATGCGCTCGTACGCGGCGACGGAGGTGAACTCGTCGGTGAAGCCGGTGACGAAGTCGGCGTTCTTCAGCACGTCCAGGAGGTCGAGGACGCCCCATCGGCGTACGACCTCGTCCTTGAGCGCCTGCAGGCCGGTGGGTTCGGCCAGTGGCTCCAGCTTCGGCACGGTGATCCACGGCTCGCCCTTGCGGGTGGTGACCT
>NZ_JBSFYR010000205.1:0-2452 GCF_053599875.1 Streptomyces sp. NPDC005151
AGGTTAGACATCCAGCACGACCAGAGTGGTATTTCAACGGCGACTCCACAACCACTGGCGTGGCTGCTTCAAAGTCTCCCACCTATCCTACACAAGCCGAACCGAACACCAATATCAAACTATAGTAAAGGTCCCGGGGTCTTTCCGTCCTGCTGCGCGAAACGAGCATCTTTACTCGTAGTGCAATTTCACCGGGCCTATGGTTGAGACAGTCGAGAAGTCGTTACGCCATTCGTGCAGGTCGGAACTTACCCGACAAGGAATTTCGCTACCTTAGGATGGTTATAGTTACCACCGCCGTTTACTGGCGCTTAAGTTCTCAGCTTCGCCGACCCGAAAGTCAGCTAACCGGTCCCCTTAACGTTCCAGCACCGGGCAGGCGTCAGTCCGTATACATCGCCTTACGGCTTCGCACGGACCTGTGTTTTTAGTAAACAGTCGCTTCTCGCTGGTCTCTGCGGCCACCCCCAGCTCATGGAGTAAATCCAATCACCAGTGATGGCCCCCCTTCTCCCGAAGTTACGGGGGCATTTTGCCGAGTTCCTTAACCATAGTTCACCCGAACGCCTCGGTATTCTCTACCTGACCACCTGAGTCGGTTTAGGGTACGGGCCGCCATGAAACTCGCTAGAGGCTTTTCTCGACAGCATAGGATCATCCACTTCACCACAATCGGCTCGGCATCAGGTCTCAGGCTCATGTGTGACGGATTTGCCTATCACACGCCCTACACCCTTACCCCGGGACTACCACCGCCCGGGCTGGACTACCTTCCTGCGTCACCCCATCGCTTACCTAGTACAAGTCTGGTTCGTCGGCTCCACCACTACCCTCAACTCCGAAGAGATCGGGCCGGCTTCACGGACTTAGCATCGCCTGATTCAGTATTGGGCGTTTCAAAGCGGGTACCGGAATATCAACCGGTTGTCCATCGACTACGCCTGTCGGCCTCGCCTTAGGTCCCGACTTACCCTGGGCAGATCAGCTTGACCCAGGAACCCTTAGTCAATCGGCGCACACGTTTCTCACGTGTGTATCGCTACTCATGCCTGCATTCTCACTCGTGAACCGTCCACAACTCGCTTCCGCGGCTGCTTCACCCGGCACACGACGCTCCCCTACCCATCCGTACTCCCGTTGGGGATACATGTACGAATGACACGACTTCGGCGGTACGCTTGAGCCCCGCTACATTGTCGGCGCGGAATCACTTGACCAGTGAGCTATTACGCACTCTTTCAAGGGTGGCTGCTTCTAAGCCAACCTCCTGGTTGTCTCTGCGACTCCACATCCTTTCCCACTTAGCGTACGCTTAGGGGCCTTAGTCGATGCTCTGGGCTGTTTCCCTCTCGACCATGGAGCTTATCCCCCACAGTCTCACTGCCGTGCTCTCACTTACCGGCATTCGGAGTTTGGCTAAGGTCAGTAACCCGGTAGGGCCCATCGCCTATCCAGTGCTCTACCTCCGGCAAGAAACACACGACGCTGCACCTAAATGCATTTCGGGGAGAACCAGCTATCACGGAGTTTGATTGGCCTTTCACCCCTAACCACAGGTCATCCCCCAGGTTTTCAACCCTGGTGGGTTCGGTCCTCCACGAAGTCTTACCTCCGCTTCAACCTGCCCATGGCTAGATCACTCCGCTTCGGGTCTTGAGCATGCTACTAAAACGCCCTATTCGGACTCGCTTTCGCTACGGCTTCCCCACACGGGTTAACCTCGCAACACACCGCAAACTCGCAGGCTCATTCTTCAAAAGGCACGCAGTCACGACTGTTGCTCCGAAGAACAACAGCGACGCTCCCACGGCTTGTAGGCACACGGTTTCAGGTACTATTTCACTCCGCTCCCGCGGTACTTTTCACCATTCCCTCACGGTACTATCCGCTATCGGTCACCAGGGAATATTTAGGCTTAGCGGGTGGTCCCGCCAGATTCACACGGGATTTCTCGGGCCCCGTGCTACTTGGGTGTCTCTTAAACGAGCCGTTAATGTTTCAGCTACGGGGGTCTTACCCTCTACGCCGGACCTTTCGCATGTCCTTCGCCTACATCAACGGTTTCTGACTCGTCTCACGGCCGGCAGACCGTGAAAAAGAGATCCCACAACCCCGCATGCGCAACCCCTGCCGGGTATCACACGCATACGGTTTGGCCTCATCCAGTTTCGCTCGCCACTACTCCCGGAATCACGGTTGTTTTCTCTTCCTGAGGGTACTGAGATGTTTCACTTCCCCTCGTTCCCTCCACACTGCCTATGTGTTCAGCAGCGGGTGACAGCCCATGACGACTGCCGGGTTTCCCCATTCGGACACCCCCGGATCAAAGCTTGGTTGACAGCTCCCCGGGGCCTATCGTGGCCTCCCACGTCCTTCATCGGTTCCTGGTGCCAAGGCATCCACCGTGCGCCCTTAAAAACTTGGCCACAGATGCTCGCGTCCACTGTGAAGT